>CAITZA010000156.1 GCA_903896745.1 uncultured Desulfomonile sp.
AACCTCTATGGGAAAGGAAAAGTCACCAACCGAGTCCCACCACTTCTTTGTGATTGCTCCTGCGCCAACTTTCATTTCTTTGAGTTTTTCAACATTTCCGGAGCCAACACTCAGACTTCCAATGGTCGGAAGGGTTTCATTGGTCACAACTACACGAAGTTGATTGGTTTTCCCTCCAGGAATCCACGAATCCTCGTAAGAAAATGCCGTGTTAACCTCAAAGCCTTCAAAAACCGTTGAAAAAGTAAGTTCGTCAAGCATCAAAGGCTCTTTGTTGGGATTTTTGATATTGAAAATGTAGGCCAGATTGAGAATTGCTCCTGCGGCCAGTTCTTTACCGGGGTCTTTTTCATCCTTGTATTCTATTCTCGGCTTGTCAAAAAAAGGTTGGATGCTCGCAACATCGACTCTTTCCAGAGTGATCACTGGCGCATCTAACGCAAAGACGGGCGCTAATAGAAAAGACATTGCAATGAGACAACTAATTACAATAAAAACTGATTTCTTCATCGTTTCTCCTCCACCTTTTGGGGCAGTCTACGAGAGCCATCTCTTTCGTCGCTTATAATGTTTTATTTCGCGAAAGCTCTTACGCCCACCAACGTCTGTCAGCCCCAGATAAAAATCACGAATATCGGGGTTTTCCTTCAGTTTTTCAGAGGTATCGTCCATCACGATTCTGCCGTTTTCCATCACGTATGCGTGCGGCGCGACGGTTAACGCCAGTTTGACGTTTTGTTCGACGAGAAGAATGGGAATTTTTTCCTCTTTATTTAGCCTCTGGATTATTTCAAATATCTCCTTGATCAGCAAAGGGGCCAATCCCATGGATGGTTCGTCGAGCAGCATGAGTTTTGGCTGAGCCATCATGGCCCTTCCGATAACACACATTTGTTGCTCACCACCGCTGATAAAACCGGCTTGCACATTACGGCGCTCTTTTAAGCGCCTGAAATAATGATAAACCATGTCCAGTCTATCCTTGAGCCCACCGGGCCTCAGATGTCCACCCACCATCAGGTTCTCTTCCACAGTGAGGTGTTCAAAGACTCGTCTTCCTTCAATTATCTGGAATATGCCCCTTTTGGATATTTGTTCGGCAGGTAGTTTATGTATCCTCTCACCCATGAATTCAATACTACCATCCGTCACCTGCCCGTCTTCGTGATTAAGGAGTCCGGAAATGGCTTTGAGTGTCGTGCTCTTTCCGGCTCCATTAGCGCCTAGCAGGGCAACAATACTGCCTTGAGGTACTTCGATTGACACTCCTTTAAGAACCAGGATAACTTCGTGATATCTAACCTCAATGTTGTTTATCTTCAAAATACTGTTATTTTCAGCCACGACGAACTCCCCTTCCAGGCATTTTTACGATTCCCTGCTTTATCTGGCGCAGACAAGGTGGGCGATTAAGCCTCCAGGACATTGAGTTACCAGCCTAGCCACGTTGGCCATTCATTCGGGAATTTTTGCTTCATGTCTACCTTGTCGAATTCCACAATGTTGCCGTCCTTAATTGTATAAAGGCTTGCAACCGAAGTTGGCCGGTGATCCTTATCGGTTATAGTGTAAGGACCAACTCCGAGGGCGTTCTTGATATTGAAGGGATACCAATCTTTCAAGGTTTCAAGAGCCGCCTTGATAGAAGGACCGTCCATTTTGCCCTGTTTGTCGGCAATAGTTAGACCAGCGACAGCCAAGGAGACCTTTAGCCAAGCCTGAACGGTTCGTATATCCCGTTTGTCCTCCGGTACTCCCGGATTAACTTTCTTACAATATTCCCTGACCTTGTCTAGCATTGGGTCTTTCATCTCCAGGAATGCGCATGAGGCCGCGCCGATTACACCCTCGCCAGCTTTTCCAGTGATTCTGAGCAGGTTTTTGTCGAATCCCCAGTTGTTTGTTATGTGATCGGCCTCAAACTTGAGGGCATAGGCGTCCTTGATGGCTGTGGCTACTGACATGGCCGTATTGCCGTGCCAAACGACGTTTGCGCCGGACTCTTTTGCTGCCAGAACCTGACTCTTGGCGTCAAGAGCTGTAAGGGATACATCCTGATCCTTATCAACATCAATACCCAACAGCTTGGCCTGATCCTTGATGGCCTTTATTGGAGCGCTAGAATATGGGGAAGCGAACATGTAAAAACATACTAGCTTGGGTTTGGTTCCCTTTTCCCTGAGTTCTTTCCACTTGTCACTTTTCAACCACACTTTCTCATACCACGAGGTAAGGGCAGCGCGGGCGTTGGTCGAATAGTCAGTGCTGTAAACAAAATTGTAGGGTGTTTTTGCAGGATCACACAGGTGACCGGAAAGAGAGTCGGATATGGTCACCATCTTGTCTTTGTTAACAGTTGGAGAAAGAGCCTCGGTGTCACCAGTTCCCCATTGAAGCAACAACTGGATTTTGTCCGAATCACGAAATCTCTTGTAAATCGTTATAGCTTCGGGCACCCGATAGCCGTAGTCAAAAAGAAAAAGTTTAATTTTCTTTCCGTTGATGCCGCCATTGTCATTCACGTAGGTGACGCATTCCCTGATTCCCAAGGCCGCATCCTTACCTACATCAGAAGTTGCTCCCGTTAGATCGTTTATTGAACCGATCTTAATCTCTTCAGCCGCAAAGGCGACTGAGCACATGAGACTAAATACCAAGCCCAAAAACAAAATCCTCCTGCTCATTCTAAACCTCCTAGTTTGTAGTAAAACATCCCATACTTCCTGACCGTAGCGATTTCTGCTCAAAACCCCCCTTTCTGTTACAGAGCACCGCCGTTTATTTGCCAGTGTAAGAAAATGGCCACAGGTTAAAGTAGTTCTTCAACTGCCAGTATCTATAACTCAAGCCGTTTGGTTCATAAATGAGAAAGAAGATTATAGCCAAGCCGAAAGCCGACTCCTTGAAAAATATTATTTTAGTGGTAATCCATCCAAGTTCGGGATAGGAGGTCATAACGAAATCCGACACACCCATAACGCTCATCTCGAGCAATTTGAATATGATGACCACAAATGCCGACCCGAAAACTATCCCTTGGATACTTCCAACACCGCCAATCAAAATGATTCCTACCCAGAGCAAGGAGTAAAACCACTCATAATGCTCGGGACTGACAAAGAACAAAGCGCTGATCCAGAAGGCCCCGGCGATTCCTGCGAAAAAACCGGCCACGAAAAAAGCAAGCAACTTGTATCCCACAATGTTGACGCCCATAGTTTCTGCGGCAATATCGTTGTCTCTGATTGCGATCCAGGCTCTTCCTATTTTTGATCTCAGAAGATTCCCCATCACCACCATACACATCAGAACCAGAATTGCCGAGAAATAGTAAATTTTGGTGTCATCGTCGATTGTCCACGGCCCAATCTTAATAAGTCCCGGGGGAAGAGAAAACGACTGCCCTCGTCCACCAATCTGGCTGACATACTGGGTGATGACAAGAGGAACAGTAATCCATTGTGCCGCCATAGTGGTCATGATGAGGTAGAAACCCTTGACTCTTGCGGACGGCAACCCGAACAAAACAGACCATATTGCGGCTGTAAAGCCGGCGCAAATGATACTGATCGGATAAACCAGACCAGCGTCCACCATGAAAGTTGGCCACGGTATGAACAAGACCATCATTGCGCTGGTGTAACCACCCACCGCAACAAAGGCGGCATGCCCGAGAGTTATCTGTCCGCAGTAGCCAACCAGTAATTGAACGCCCAAGGCTGCCAGGATATAGTAGTTGATCGTATAAAAAACGCTAAGCCATTCTGATGCTATCAAATGAGGCAAGGCAAACACGATCACTAGCATGAAGATCATTTTTGCTTTTATGAACGGTGTTCTCCACCACTTCTGATCGGCAAAATAAGACTCAAAATACTGCCCACACGGAAGATAACTCATGGATTAAACCCTCTCTATCCTTTCCCAGCCCCACAGACCATAAGGTTTGAACAGCAGGAAGATTACCATGAAAATAAAAGGCGCTATCTCTTTGATCCCACCGGGGAAATAAAAATCCAGGTAACCACCGGCAAGGTTTTGAAGAATTCCTATGGTGATTCCTCCAACGATGGCGCCAGGAATGGAATTCAGTCCTCCAAAAACCACTACCGGCAGGACGAGCAACCCAAGACTGCTCACTGAATAGTTCAGACCGTTAATGTTCCCCAATAGTGTTCCGCCAACTCCCGCAGCCATGAAGGCTATGGCCCATGCCAACGCATAAACAAATTTGGCGCTGACCCCTAGTGAAAGAGCGGCCATTTCGTCGTCGGCGCAGGCCTGCATTGAAAGACCCCATCTTGTGAACTTGAAAAAGCTTACAAACACCACCATAAGAACTAATGCTGCGACAAAGCTCCAGAGGTATACAGAGCCTACCGTCACCCCAAGAAGGACAATCGGCTCAATGGAAAATATTCGAGGCAAGAAAACCTGGGTATCCGTATCCCATATTATGAAAACCATACCCTTGAAGAAGAAAGACAGGCCTACCGTCACCATAATTACAGCCAGTATCGGCTCACCTATCATCTTTCTCAGGAAGATTCTTTCTGTAAGCAGCCCCAGAAACAACCCCACTACCATAGTGCCGATGAGAGCTATAACAAAGGCTGTGTTCACCGGCATGAATGTGACGAACTTCTGGTAAAGCCCCAAACAGACATAACCACCTATCATGGTGAGTTCGCCCATTGCCAGGTTGAGAACTCCGGAGCACTTGTAAATTAGCACCCAGCCCAAGGCAACCAGCGCAAATATTGACCCCAGCATTACCCCTGTGACTACTAGTTGCAGAAAGAGGTCCATTATTTCTTTCCTCCTTCCCTGACATCCTGAATTCGTATATCTGCCTTGATTTCAATGACTCTACCGTCTTCGTAGGTTATGTTTGTCTCCATGTGCAATATCTCGGAATCAGAATAAAGAGAGTCAATAATGTCTTTGTAACGATTTTCGACAAAGGCTCGCCTGATCTTTCTGGTCCTGGTCAATTCATCATCATCAGCATCGAACTCTTTGTAAAGATTGGCAAATCTAGTAATCTTGGCAGCCTCGGGAACGGATCGGTTGACATCCCCTAACGAGCGCATCACCAGGTCGTACACCTGAGGTATCTGGGACAACTCCGTGTAGCTTGTGTAGTTTATTCCATGGTCTTCAGCCCATTTCCCAACGGTGTTGTAGTCTATGCAGACTATCGCTACTACGTATGGGCGCTTGTGACCAACGATCAGGGCATCCCTGATATATGGGCTGAACTTGAGCCTGGCCTCCAGGAACTGAGGAGAAAACTTCCGGTTGTCACTGAGGATCATGATGTCTTTGGAGCGATCAAAAACCACCAAATGACCATCCTCATCAATAAACCCCGTGTCTCCCGAATATAGCCAGCCATCCTTGAGGGCTTTTTGGGTTTCTTCAGGCATCTTGTAATACCCGACAAACACCGAAGGGCTTTTCGACAGAATTTCATCATCCTCGCCAATACCGATTTCAGTATTGGGAATGGGCGTTCCAACTGTATCAAACTTGATGTCATCGTCTCTGTGAACTACCGAAATTCCCGCAATTTCAGTCTGTCCGTAGATCTGTTTAAGGTTTACGCCTATGGCATGGAAAAACCTGAAATGATCCGGGCCCATCGCCGCTCCACCAGTGTATGCGTGACGAACCTTGCTCAACCCCAGGTGATCCCTTATTTTCCCAAACAAAGCCTTTTCGGCGATAAACCTGAGAATTTTCCAATGTATGGGAACCGGCTTTTTTTCAAATTTGAGCTCGGCCGTGTGGTAGCCTATGCTCATCCCCCACTCATAGATTTTCCGTTTCAGCCATGACGCATCGAGATGCTTTACCTGTACGGTTCGCGTGAATTGTTCATAGAGCCTTGGGGGCGCAAACATAACGTGTGGACCAATTTCACGGACGTTCTCCTGAGCTACTTCCGGCTCTTCCGGAAAATTGATGGTGTAACCTATTTGCAACCCACACGATATGGACATCATTTGCTCACCGATCCACGCAAAAGGCAGGTATGACACAAAATCGTCCGATGGGACGCAAGGGTCAACCATCATAAGATTCTGCCCCATTGTGAGCATGTTGTAATGAGTTAGCAGCGCGCCTTTCGGGAGCGAGGTTGTGCCAGAGGTATAAAAAAGCAGGCAAACATCATCCCCTTTTCCTTTTTGAACCAGGTTGTCAAACAGATTTGGCTCAGCAGCCGCTTTTTTCCGACCAAGTTCAATCACTTCGTCAAGGCTTATTAGCATGGGATCGTCATAATGGCGCATGCCCTTGGGATCATCCCAGATGATTTTTTTTAGCTTTGGACAACTGTCCCTGATTGCCAGAGCCTTATCCACCTCTTCCTGGCCCTCTGCCACGTAAAACTTGGAGTCGGAATGATCGACAATATATTTTACTTCATCCATGAGACAGTCCTGAAACAGCCAAACACCGACTCCGCCTCCGCACATCGCCGCCATTTCAGTCCACAGAGCCTCTGGACGGTTGTCACCTATCATTATGACCTTATCGCCCTCTTCCAGTCCCAGGCTTACCAAACCCAACGTGATGTCCCTGACATTGTCCAGATAATTCTTCCAGGTCACAGGACACCAGATTCCGAATTCCTTCTCCCGCATGGCAACTTTCGAATCACCGTATTTCTGGCATTGCTTCACTAAGAGTTTCGGTAAGGTAAGGTCCTTAGTGATTTCAATCTCGCCCTTAAAACCTTGATCACCTACGGCTGACATATAAATCCTCCACCTCGCCGAGATAGGCTTTGATAACTTCAGGGCTATCCTGAACTTCCCGTGGCGTGCCCTCTGCAATCTTGACTCCGAAATTCAGGGTCATGACTCTATCGGACAGGTCCATAACAACACCCATGTCGTGCTCCACCAGCACACATGTAATTTTCCAGCGTTTGTCCTCATTGATGTCAACAATGAACCGAGCCATATCCTCTGTTTCCTCGAGATTCAGACCCGCCAGAGGCTCATCCAGCAATATAAGTTCCGGCTGCACAGCCAAAGCTCTAGCTAATTCAATGCGTTTTTGCATCCCATAAGGAAGCATACCTGTTACTTCGTTACGGACAGACTCAATTTCAAGGAGATCAATAATTTCCTCCTCGATGAATTTTCTGGCGCCAATCTCTTCTCTTGAAGTTTTCCCCCAGTAAATGCAGGAACTCAACAAGCCTGAATTCAGGTGGAGATGTCGTCCCAATCGAATGTTGTCCAGAACCGTCATTCCTCCAAATAGCTCAATCTTCTGAAAGGTCCTGGACAGTCCCATAGACGCCCTCTTGTGTGGAGACAGTCTTGTGATGTCCACACCTTTCATAAATAATTGGCCGTTTTTCGGGTGGTATAATCCGTTGATGCAATTCATCATGCATGTCTTGCCCGCCCCGTTTGGTCCAATGATCGAGAATATTTCTCCCCTATGGACCTTAAAACTTACATTTGTGAGAGCTGCGACACCATGGAAAGACAGAAAGACATTCTTGGCCTCAAGTATGACATCCGACATTCAGCATCCCCTTTGCGTAGTCCGTCATCGAAGTTGAGCTACCAGACGACTTGATTTCAGAACGACTATGGCACGACTAGAAAAAAGGCCCCGTTGAATATTATCCGCAAAAAGCCCCTTTTGCGCATCAACAGGATACTACTTTTCCGGCTGGTTACCAAAAACTCTCTGCAAAAATCAATTCCGGCTAGTTCAGAATAGCTCATACTCCTAATAAAATACTTGTCAGAAAACTTCCGGGAATAGCGCTCCTTAGTTATACCGAGAAAGAGCGTTGAGTCCGAAAAATTGGACAGCTATAAACCATTTAATAGTGTAAAAAACGTTCTGAGAAAGCTCCCGCATCTATTCTCCTCTGCAGAGTTTTTGATGCGCGCCACTCAGAATGTATACTGAGCTGCGGATAGTCATATTTGATTAGATGTTTCACAATGAAGAATGGCATGAACAATATGTTCTTTAAGAAACAGTTGTTGAAAAGTCAAGTCTAAAAGTGCTATAGATTCTTTCAAGAAACGCGGGTCATTCGTATAACTTCTTTATATTGGGATGAAAACAGTTTCTTCTTGGTGATAAAGTTTCTTTTTTTTTCAAAGTGATATAACCTATTATAGCGGTAAAGAAAGCTCGATATTTCTCCATTCTGAACAAACGTCGATTTATTGTATACTCGAACCTGAAATCTGATCTTTTAACAATTCGAAAGGTTACAGCCAGAACACCCGCAGGTTGTGTTGAGAGCCTGCATCCTTGGGCGGACTTTTTTATTTATCAAGAGGGCCCAAAAAAATATGAGTGTCCGGAGGGCAGAGATCATGGGTGGAAGCGAGTCTCTTTTGAGAGATGTTGATGATGGAATCATGACTTTGACCATAAACAGGCCTGAGTCCCTGAATTGTTTCGACTTGTCATTGTTGAGTCTATTCAACACGACATTGGGAGAAGTCGAATTCGACAGGTCGGTTCGCGTCGTGATTATAACCGGATCCACGTCGGGCAAGAACGCCTTTAGCACAGGGGCTGACCTCAAGGAGCGGGCAGGAATGTCTCCAGACCAGGTCAGGCTTTATATTCAGACCATCAGGAATTTGTTCTCTCGCGTGGAAGAGCTACCCAAGCCGGTTATAGCGGCTGTGAATGGGTATGCGTTTGGAGGTGGTCTGGAGTTGGCTTTGGCCTGCGACATCAGGATCGCTTCAAGGAGCGCAGTAGTTGGTTTGACCGAGACCAGCCTCGCTGTAATACCTGGCGCTGGTGGAACTCAGAGGTTACCACGCGTAGTCGGGTTAGCCAGAGCCAAGGACATGATATTCCGCGCGAGACGAATTCCAGCGGATTTAGGTCTGGAGTATGGACTGTTTACCGAGGTTGTGGAACCTGACATGCTCCTTTCAAGGGCCAAGGAGATTGCGATGGAGATCGCTCTGAATGGTCCTGTGGCGTTGTCTCAGGCCAAATACGCGATCGATAAGGGACTTGAAGTTAGTCTGCCGGTTGGTCTTGCAATCGAGTCCAACGCCTATGCCGTTACAATTCCTACCAAGGATCGAATCGAAGGTCTTACCGCCTTTCGCGAAAAACGTAAGCCAAAATATTCCGGAGAATAACCAGGAGGAAAAACATATGTGCGCTTTTGAAATGAAGTATCCCGGCAAGGTTCAGGTAAACGACATTACGGTAAGAGACGGCTTCCAGCATGAAGAAATCTGGATTCCTACCGAAGCAAAGCTGTTCTACCTCGAAGAATTGATCCTCTGCGGTATCAAACACCTCGAAGTCACCAATTTGGGTAATCCTGCGAGCATGCCCCAGTTTAAGGATGCTGACGAACTACTAAAGAAACTACGCAATTCTAAAAAACTTTCCAAGGCAGGGGTCAACTGGGACGACGTAACCCTCACAGCTATCACAATAAGGGAAAAAGCTGTCGATCGCGCTATCGCTGCGCGCAAGGAAGGATGGGGGCCTGACCGCATTCTAATGATGGTCTCGACCGATGAGGAGCATCATTTTGCCAATTCCGGCACCACCTTGCCGGTTTATTGGGAAGAGGCCAAGAGATGCATAGAGAAGGCCAGGGAAGTCGGTATCAAGATGAATGGGACGGTATCAACCATTTGGGGTTCGCCGATTTCCGGGCCCACCAAGATGGAGGAGGCGGTTGAGTTCGCCAAGAGATGGCTTGAAATAGGGGCTTACGACATTGAACACGCTGATCACGACGGCAGCGCGCCTCCCAACCAGGTTTACAAATATTTTTCAATGGTTATGGATGCAATGCCTGATGCCAGGTTGCACATAGCTCATTTTCATGTCACACGCGGATGGGGCACAGCTAACTGTCTGGCTGCCTTACAGGCTGGCATAGAAATATTCGAGGCGACCATGGGCGGGTTAGGTGGCCAACCTGCCAATTTTCTGGACAGGGTTCCGGTTGCCGGAACTGGCGCGTACTATTATCGAGATCCCAACGTAGTAGGTCTTCAGTCAATCGAGGACATGGTCGTAATGATGGACGAAATGGGAATCGAAACCGGTATCGATGTTGACAGGCTTCTTGATCTTGGCGCCATGCTGGAAAAAACCGTTGGTAGACGTCTTAGGTCCGAATCAATACTCAATCGCCGGATACCAAAGGAGCCTCGAGAAGAATATAAACGCAAGGGGCTTGCCGAGCTAAAAATGAGGCTTGGAGAAGCGCCAGGCCAGAAATTTCCAGCCGCCTGGAGTGAAAAGGCCACCTGGAACCAGAAGTAACAAACGTAATCGCTTGTCATGGACGTTTACTGCAACAGGCTGATCTTGCGAGTCTCATTTTCCTTTTCGAGTATTTGCAGGGTCAGCCATTGCCGTTTCAGGCATTTTTTTTTGCGACCACTAATATCTTAGGAGGTTGAAGGATGAACCCACTCTGGACGCCGTCTCAGGAGCGCGTCGAAAATTCCAATATCATGCGTTTCATTCAAGCTGTTAACAAATCATACACACTTGGTATCACCAACTATCATGAACTTTATCAGTGGTCTATAGATAATAGGGCGGATTTTTGGGAATCCGTTTGGAAGTTTGGCGGAGTCATTTGTTCGAAGAACTATGATCGCGTTCTTGATGATAAACCCGAAATACTCGGCTCTAAATGGTTTATCGGTTCCAGACTCAACTTTGCGGAGAATCTCCTTCGATTTAGGGACGAGCGCACTGCCATTGTTTTTAAAGGTGAAGGATTAGAAGCGACTCGTATTACTTACGCCGAACTCTATGATCAAGTGGCTCGATTAGCTCTCTCGTTAAGGAACGCCGGGGTTTCAAACGGTGACAGGGTCGCGGGATATGTTCCCAATATCACAGAGACAATAATTGCCATGCTGGCCACAACAAGTATTGGCGCTATCTGGTCTTCCTGTTCACCAGATTTCGGAGTCAAGGGGGTTATGGACCGCTTTGGTCAGATCGCGCCTAAAGTTCTATTCACCGCTAATGGTTACTTCTACAATGGCAAGAGTCATGATTCGCTTTCAAAAATTTCGGATGTCGTAAAACAGGCGCCTAGTATCGAGAAGGTTGTAATTATTCCTTACACCGAAAAGGCGCCTGACATTTCTTCAGTTCCCAATGGGATTTTGTATGGTGATTTTATATCACAACAGTCGGGAATCGAATTGGAATTTGAACAGACATCCTTTGACCATCCACTGTATATTATGTATTCGTCAGGCACCACGGGATTGCCGAAGTGCATGGTTCACGGAGTCGGGGGAACGCTCTTACAACACCTTAAAGAACATCTGCTTCATTGTGATCTGAAGCGCGATGACAAAATCTATTACTTTACTACTTGCGGCTGGATGATGTGGAACTGGCTGGTTAGCGCGCTCTCCGTAGGCGCTACGGTTCTTCTTTATGACGGTTCGCCATTTTATCCTGACGCGGGGGCTATCTTCAAATTTGCTGAAGAAGAGGACATGACCATTTTTGGCACAAGCGCGCGTTACATAGCCGGAATAGAAAAGGCCGGTCTGAAACCACGTGAACAGTTCAATCTGCCTAATTTACGCATGATGTGTTCGACGGGGTCTCCCTTGTCTGAAGATAGTTTCAGATATGTTTATCGTGACGTGAAATCCGATATTCAGCTAGCCTCCATTTCCGGAGGAACCGACATAGTTTCCTGTTTCGCTCTTGGATGCCCGATCCTACCCGTTTACGAGGGTGAACTTCAATGCCGGGGCCTCGGCATGAGGGTGCTTGCTTTTGACGGTTATGGGAAAAGCGTTACAAATCAACAGGGGGAACTGGTTTGTGCCGCCTCATTTCCCTGCATGCCGATTTATTTCTGGAATGATCCTGACAACGCCAAGTATCGGGCGGCGTATTTTTCGGTGTTCCCCAATGTCTGGCACCACGGTGATTATGTTGAAGTTACTTTTCATGGAGGTGTCAAGATTTATGGCAGGTCTGACGCCACACTCAATCCATCAGGCGTCAGGATAGGCACCGCCGAGATTTATAGACAGGTCGAGTCACTTGAAGAAATTTCGGACAGCATTGTTGTCGGCCAGGATTGGGATAATGACGTCAGGGTGTTATTGTTTGTTAAAACTGCGCCTGGTGTGCTTCTTGATGACACTCTGAAGAACAGGATCAAGAAAACCATCAGGGACAATACTACACCGCGTCACGTTCCGGCTTTCATTTTGCCTATCGAGGATATTCCGGTAACCCTAAACGGCAAGAAGGTTGAACTCGCCGTCAGGAACGTTATTGAGGGAAAACCGGTTACAAATAAGGACGCATTGGCCAATCCCGATTCGCTTGATCAATTTGCAAACCTGCAGGAGCTTAAGAGCTAAACTTCTTAAAACTTTTATGACAACGGGGCGTTCCTATCGATTTTAGACGCCCCGGGAATACCGAAAGGCCGCAGGAACAAATCTTCGGCCTTTTTGTTTCGGTTCACAATCATGTCACTCATCGTTGAATATTTGTTGGATTCGGGACGTGTTATGGGAATTGAGACGGGATATTGGATCTGGTTTGTTGTGTTTCGCCCCAAATTCAAAAGCCTACCCGAATGAATGAGTAGGCTGGATTGTAATTAGTGGTGGAGCTGGACGGGATCGAACCGACGACCTCTTGAATGCCATTCAAGCGCTCTCCCAACTGAGCTACAGCCCCGTGATCGGATCTTTATAATACGCTTCCCGTTTCGTTGTCAATATTTTTGATCAACCATCAATGTTCAGAGTGAATCCCAGAATTTCTCCCGGATCGGTTATCCTCAGGACATGGACTGGTGGATCGCTTTTTATCTCTCCCTCTTTGACGCGCCTCATCACATCTTCAAGTTCCTCGACCCGTATAGGAGTTTTTGCTTTCAATTCCTCGAGCTCATTGATTTTTCTCATGGACATGAACACGTACAACATGTCGCCGGCATTTTTCGGGTCATATACAAAACCATTCTTCCCTAACGGAAGAGTTACCGGATCATGCGCAATAACTTTCCCGGAGTCGCGCATGAGTGGTTCGGGATTTTGATTGCGTTTGCTTTTCTTCAGTGGGGCCGGGAAAAGTATGGATACCCCCTTTGCGCCTTTTCTGAAGACATATAGGAATCCATTCGTATTGGTTTCGAATCGAAGCTTGTATTCGTCACCCTTCTTGAAGGTGACACCCATTCTTTCCGCTTCGCCGAAATCCTTTGAGCCTTTGCTTTTTACGGCAATTTTGCTGGACACCCCTATGATTGGGTTAGGAATTACGATCTTGTCTCCCGGGTGAAGAGTCGCCGAGGAAGACATTTTGTTATAGGCCGCAAGGCCTGGCGCCATTCCGGCGCTTCCCATCATGCTCTCTGCTATGCTCTCTATTGAATCCCCATCCTTAACCGTCACAGTGATCGTTTCAGGGTCATTTCCGTCCTTCTTGGGGCTTTGCAATGAAGACCACGGAAATGACTGAAAATAGTCACTTTTCATGCTCAAAGGAGGTTTTACCTCTTCAATAGGCGGCAGGGGCGGTGGTTCATCTTTTTTTTGTAAATAAGCGCACCCCGAGATGAAACCGACAGTCATGACTCCTAACAACAAAAAGAAGGATCGCTTCATATCATCCTCCCGAGAAGACAGGTTGTAATATTCTACCGTGGGGGCGATGATGGAACTCGTGCTGATGAAACATCCGATCCAGCCCGATTCTCAGTCTTTGGTTGAGGAACGTCCTGCAATCCCCTCCACTTGCTGATAAGCAAATTTATTTCGTTCTTTGCCTGCTGAGGCGCCAGGTCAATCGCTCTTGATGTAAGTCTTTCCACTGGCCCAATCAGTCCCGAACTCTTGATTGACGGCCATTCAGGCGCAGTAATCAAAAGAACCTGCACCACTGAGGCGACTAGAATCAATCCGGTAGACGCGCCCATCATAGCGCCCATTACCCTGTCTAGCCATCCTAATCGAGCAATATCTATCAGGGCGTCCATGAGTTTTCTGATCAGGACAAATACCGCCTGAACCAGAACAAATAGCGCCAGCATCGAAATTATCATGGCGATCTGAGGGTTTAATGAAGATATCTTGTAAACGTAAACCTGAACCTCAGGATAATACTTCCCCGCCACAATGAAACCCAGAACCAATCCGGTCAGCGCCGTCAGCGATCTCACAAAACCCTTCCACAGACCCAAAATCAGGGAAATAAGCGCTGTAGCCACAATAAAAAGATCGACGGGATTATAGGCCTCGATAAAATTCATAAGCCCCTCTTCGGAAATTACCGCGGCCAGGACGTCTGCGCCCCGGATGCCAGCCGACTTTATTATGCTGATGCAGCTTTGTCAATAAAAAACAATACCTTTTATTTATAATGTCATGCATTAATTTAATTTATCCTGAAACCGCTTGTCCCCAATCTTGTCGAACCGGATCATTTTATGATCAAGGCCATACCATAAATAATCTCCTGTCTGCAGTTGGATAAGTTGGTGGCGTTTACCTTCCAGGAGTTGAATCCAGATCGTTTAGGGTTGATAACTTCTGCCGTATTCCAGATTTTGATTTTTCGTCGGGAATCAAATCCAGCGCCTTTTGATAATCTTCCATTGCTTTTTTATGCTGCCCTTTTGAGACCAGAATAAGGGCGCGGTTTTCAAAAAAGGCAGGGTTGGCGGCGTCAAGGTTTATTGCTTTGGAGTAGTCGTCCAGGGCGCGATCCAGGTCTCCTGATTCATGGTATACCAGACCGCGATTGTTGTAACCGATTGCGTCGTTGGGATTAAGATCGAGAGCCTTCGCGTAATCGGACAACGCCTTTTCCGGCTGTTTAAGTTTGTACAGGGTATCTGCGCGTATTCTGAACAACTCTCCCTTATGCGACTCTCTTTCGAGAGCAAGGTTAAAATCCTCTAGGGCTTTTTGATACAATCCCATTTTATATTGCGTCAGACCTCTGTCTCTGATGATCTGTATGTTTTCAGGATCGAGCTTTGCTGCAGAATTCCAAAGATTGAGCGCGATTTTAAGCTTTCCCTCACGGTAGTTCTCAAGAGCTTGCAAATAGAGTTCCTGGGAGTAAACTTTTCTGAGCGCATTTATTTTCTTTTCCACAGAGGCCTGGTCACCCTTTTTACCTTCGATGGCGGCCAATTTCAGGTAAGCGTCCAATGCCTTTTCGTAGTCCTTTTGGCTCTCGAAAATCTCACCCATCGCCAGGAACGCATTTTTGTTATTCCTGTTCAGAGCTATTGCTTCCCTAAGATTAACCAGCGCTTTGTCATATTCCTTTTTCTGTTGATATATCTGTCCGAGGGTCGTGTAAATTATGGCGTCTTTCTTTTTTTGTCTTGCGCAAACTTCCAGGTCGGCTCGCGCGCCGTCCAAATCTCCTTTCCTGAATTTTGCAATTCCCCTGTTAACCTGTGCATAGTAATAGTCGGGTTTTAGCTCCAACGCTCTAGAGTAATCCGAAATTGCCTTATCATATAAGCCTTTTCGTTTGTAGGCGACTCCCCGATTGTTGAGCGCAAGATGATCCGTCGGATCGACCTCGATTGACTTGGTGAACATCGCAATTGAGTCATCAAGCTTATCTTGTTGAAGCGCTTCAACACCAAGATTATAAAATTGAACGCTCTCCTCCTGCGCCAACACATTAGTGTTAAATATAGCAAGAATTACCAGGATGATATAACATATTTTACTCATTTGCTTTATCTTCCTCTCTACTTTTGAATAGTCTCAATTCATGTGCGTATATATGTAACCTTAAATTACGGTGTGATAACCATATAAAATTTAATATGGTTGCGCTGTAACGGTATATATACATAATTAGTCTTTTAATTCAATATGATATATTTACTTTTAATATTTTTGTTAATTTATATTTATTAACACCCATAACGTAATATTTTTACTTGACAGCTTATATGTCACATGTTAAAGGCACAGCTCAATCTAGCTCCTCAAGGGGCTGAATTCAGATACCTTCAATCTTTCTGGCTTTTCTAAACCAAATCACGAAGGATCTGACAAAAGGAGGATGAGGTATGGCGCTAAGGTTTGTTGCTGTTCTGTCCGTTTTTTCCATATTTCTTGTAACAATTTATCCGTCGGTGGGAATATCAGGGGGCCCTCCTGTGCTACCACCACCAGTATGCGCTCCACCGGCATGCCCACCACCTAGCTGCGCTCCACCATCGTGTGGCCCTAACAACGCAGGCCCGTTCGGTTTGCTGGGAGGCTGCTTGGGATTCGCAACGAATTTGTGTGGCGCGGTGATCGGAATTCCGTCAGCTATCATGGGTGGCCTATTGGCGCCCGCTCCAAAAAGAATTATGTCCAGGCCGAACTGTGCGCCGCCAGCTTGCGCTCCACCGGTATGCGGTCCAATCGTGTGTCCTCCGACCACATGCGCGCCTCCGATGTGTATGCCCACTACTTGCGCGCCACCAGTATGCGCTCCTTCACGAATAACAAAATGCAAGCCCTACGCCGCAGAGGGTTATTATCCTGTTCCTGTTGTTCGATACCAGTCAGGGCCTGTGTATGCGCCTGCAGCTTACAGCCCCGCAGCCATTCAGTATCAAATGCCTGCGCCAACATCTTCTTTTCAGCAGGCAATATCCATGGCGCCGTATTTTCTGGATATCCCTTTCAAGCTAGTGTCCGGAACTCTTCAAGGCTCGGGACTCCACAGTATGTCACTGGCATCGACCGCGACAGTAAACGATGGATCGCGTGAAAGCCTGTGGTAGGTGACTGACTCGGTCAAGATTTTGAATATCAACGCTTTACAAAGAACTATGATAATCGTGTCCAGGCCAACACGACTCAACAAATGATTCCCGCTTCAAGCGGCAAGAGAGGCGTAACCGTGGTATCGCTACTCTTCGATAACAGATAACCACAATTCCTCCTTATCTTTAGGGGACGTCAAGCGTCCCCATTTTTTTCCATCCTGCCCATCACTCTTTCCATATCGCTCCTTTATTGACTTACCAGGAATCCAGCGCGCCATGATTTTGCCCTGTGCGATAATAATGAATTCTTTGCAGGATCGTTTTTTCTGCGCAGTTTCGCTCACATTCCAACTACTATCCTCTGCCCCAAGCGGAGGCCTCATCCTCTTGATGGATAACCAGCACGCCTTCTTGATGCAATCGTACGCGATATTGACACACATTATGGTGTGTACAATATATTTGATAGGCGACTGAGACTTCGTTACTCAAGTCGTTTTGCAGACATTAATGAATAGGGGGTTCTTAAAAATGTCCAGCCTGATACCATGGCTTAGCAAGTCACCGAATAAGGTTTCGGAGAGTTCGGTAAGCGAATTCAAGCGAGAAATCGACACATTATTTGACAATTTTTTTGGCGCCAAATGGCCGCTGGCGTTTTCTGCGGAATCCAAGGGCTTCTTTCCGGCTTTCGACGTAAGGGAAACTGAGGATGATCTGTTGGTTAGCGCAGAGTTACCGGGTGTGGAAGCATCCGACATCGAAGTAAACCTTGTTGGAAGCGTGTTGGTAATCAAGGGGGAGAAGAAGGAAGAAAAAGAAGAAAAAGGCGAAAACAGACACACAGTGGAGAGGACTTACGGTAGTTTTACCAGGTCGGTCACCATCCCTTGCGATGTAATCCAAGACAAGATTGAAGCCAATTTCAGGAATGGCGTCCTTGAATTGAAACTGCCCAAGGCGCAGCATGAAAAGAAAACAGCGCGTAAGATAGAGGTCAAGCAGTCATAATACTCTGACTCAGAGGAAACGCGATGCGCCCATCAGCCTGGAATGGGGGAGCCAGTCCCCCCTCAGACGGCTCCCTCAATCCTTTACAAAACCGTTCATTTTTTCTGCAGCTTATCTCTCAATATGTCTCCAAGAGTACCGAAAGGCTTATGAGCCACGCCCTTTGACCTGAAATCTTCTATCTGCTGTTTCTCCTGGAGCAGGCCCATGGATTTCAGACTCAGCGATATTCTGTCGGATGACTCGTCTATTGACAAGATCTGGCAATCAATGTTGGCGCCAATTGGAAATCTCTTTTTTAAATCGATGGACTTGGGGCCATCTATTTCAGATACATGCAACAGACCCGTACTGCCTCCAGGCAATTTGACGAATACTCCATAATCCTGGATGCTATCAACGGATCCGGTAATGATCATTCCCTGCCTGAGTTCCACGCTTTGTCGTTCATCGGATTCTGGAGATTGTTTTTCGAGTTCGAGGCCTATTCTTTTGGCAAAGGGGTCTATAGAGATGATCCGCGCATCCAGGGCCATACCTGGAGAAACAACCTCCCGAGGATGGTTTATTCTTCTTCCCTGCCCGAGGTTGGAAATGTGAATAAGCCCCTCGATCCCCGGCTCAAGTTCCAGAAAAACGCCAAAGGCAGTAAGACGTTGAACAATCCCATGAACGTTGGAACCGACAGAGTACCTGGATTCAACGGTCGTCCAGGGGTCTTGCGTCGCCTGTTTGACGCTTAGGGAAATCCTATTTCGGTCCCAATCCAGACTTATGATTTTGACCGGGATCTGGAGCCCGACAAGCAGATATTCCGAAATATCGCCTACCCGGGCCCAGGAGATTTCTGATATCGGAACAAGCCCTTCAATACCGCCTATATCCACAAAGGCCCCAAAAGACTCGATCCGCTTGACCGTTCCTGTCAGGACATCGTCTACGTTCAGCGTATTTTGTAGTTCCTTGATTCTTTCGAGTCGCTCTTCCTCAAGAACTCGCCTTCTCGACAAAACTATATTCTTGCCTCTATCTGAATACTCCGTAATTCTGAAAGAAAACTTCTGGCCAATATATTCCTGAGCAGGTCTTGCTGAAGACAGATCAATCTGTGAATAGGGACAAAAAGCAAGGTTCCCAAACAGCTTCACTGAAAAACCTCCCTTACGTTCCTCCATCACAAGTCCTTCAACCGGAATTCCTCTGTGAAACGCTTCTCTGGCGGCTTCAGAAGAAGCTGCCATAGTCATTTTCCTGCTGAGAAGGACTTCACCATCAGATTTTTTGATGATATACGCTGTAATCGTATCACCCTTCCTGACGGTCAGAGCGCCACTGTCGTCCAGAAGTTCGTCCCTGGATATGATGCCTTCTGTCTTTCCTCCAATATCAAGAAATATCCATTCGTCACCAATGGAAACAATGTCAGCGACAATCTTGTTCTGATCGGCTGCAGAGCCCCTGGTTGCTGTCTGTGAGGCCTCGAAAAGAGTGGCAAAATCCTCTGTATCATCAGTTTCAAAACCACCCGCTGATTGTTCTCTGAAATCCATGTCCTTCATAATTGAGCCTTCCGATTTGCGTTTGAAACAATTAGTCCTAGATATATTTTTTTTCCGTTAGTTGCAAGTCCCCTAATGCTTTGCTATGTTGTCCAGGCATCAGGCTGTAGCATTCTCATTTCCATACAACATCGAAAACCGGATACGGTTCTAGTCACCTATATCCTTGAAATCCGAAATTAATGGCAGTTTCCGGTGACGGATTCCAACCATTTTCGGGTATTTGTCGAAAGGCGTTTTTTCATGCCGTTTGTAAGACGAAACGAGATTAGCTGGAATGAGCGATACCGTCGCTGTCTTTATTTTTTTCTTCGGGATGAGCTGGATAGATTGTTCATTTCCGAAGGACTGATTGAGTCGTATAGGGCATTCAAAGAGAATAATGAGGATTACCCTTTTGTCGAGATGAGAGAACTCAAACCGCGATCGCGAAATGTTGGTCACGAATATGTTAATCATAAACATTTCATCGTAATTTTTTCCGAAGGCTCTATTCCCACTGACTCCAAGATACACATAAGGTTTTTCGATTCTAACAAGGTTACAAAGGAAAACCTCTATCATCTGGGAGTTCTTGATCTTAGGGATGTATTTCACCATAGAATGAGATTCTTTGACGACGCAGAGTTTCCGAATCTGTTAATAAGACTACTTAAATCCGACTTTTCTGTCCTTGTGCAGTTGGACCCATCTCTTAAAAGCAGATATCGTTATGGGTTGTCCCATTTTCATGTTCGCATTGACTGGCCCGTGGCTTATGCCGCTGAGGATCTGGGCAAACACCTTAGATACATTTCTCGAGAACTTTACGAAAAGGGAGACAAGTTAGCCGAAAATCTGCAGCAAAAGCTTTACGAATTTTATGGTTTTCATCACACGGTTGGAGGTCGACGCACCGCTGCGCTTGTAGCGGCTCGCTTCATGTCCAGATTTGACTTCATTTCCACAATCTACATTTGTTCTTCAGAAGCCAGGTCATTGATAAGGCTGTCAGAGCAGGGCATCTCCAAATACGCCCTGATTCGCATTTCAAATGAAGAAATCAAGGAGTTGGCCCAAAACGTCAGAATGTCGGAAAGCGAATTCGTAGCCGCCTATTTAATAGACAAGACTCCCGACTACGGTGTGGGAATATTCCTTGTATCTTATGAACATAACGAACATTCTACTGCGCCTGTTGATGGAAAGCTACGCGACCTGAACCCCGACTATCAATGGCTGAATGTAGACTTGCAGCTTCTGGCCCCCCCGCCGTGTAGAGGTGACGTGCGACCAATAGCATTGAGAAAGGTCTATGCCTGATCAGTGTATTTGTGGCTGAAACACCGGCACATGTTTCAGTCAATTTCACTACCTGTGGTGGTCATTGTTATTTTGCCGTGTTTAACACCTCTGGTAGAAATTAACAGCTCCCCAATTTTTTTTACTTGGTCAGCTTCCCCCCTGACTATCAAGACCTCGAGACAGTTGTGGTGGTCTAAATGGACATGAATGGCTGAAACAATGAGGTCATGGGTTCGATGCTGGATTTCCGTCAACTTTTGGGCCAGATCACTCTGTTCATGGTTGTAAACAACAGTTACAGTGCCTACAACCTCGTGCCCCGAACCACTCCATTGATCCTCAACCAGACGATCCCTGATTAAATCCCTTATTGCTTCTGAACGGTTGGTATAACCTTTTACCGAGATTAGAGCGTCGAACTTCTCCAGCAGGTCTTCCGGTATTGAAACACCAAATCTCACTAATTCGGCCATTTGCGATTTCCTCACATCGAGTCGTGAATTGATACGAGCATCTTTTAGCCAGACAAGGCAATATACATCATTTCACCGCTCAGACGCCAATTATCAACACACCAGCGCATCAAAGACATTTGACGCTTACCTGAAGTTGGGATCTTTCATGTTTTTTTCAACATTGTCTATGATGCATTTTGCCCAGTTATTATTAACCGTATACACCATTTCCAGGCCTTGCCGTTCAGACGTGATAATTCCCCTACTCTTTAGATGAATCAGGTGCTGGGAAACGGTCGCCTGGTGAAGACCAAGGCATTCCTGCATGTTTTTCACGTTGCATCCCCCCACCTTTAGCAGTCCGTAAACAATCTTGAGTCTGATCGGGTGCCCTAGCGCCTTGAAAATCTCAGCCTCACGCGAAAACTCCTTTTTCTTTATCTCCATAAAGAGTTGGTCACGTAAGGGGTCCACTATTAACTGAGGGGAACTGTCCTGACCAGTAGAGGTTTCATCGACACTAATCTCATCGAGAGAATTGAAGTCATTGAAAGAATATGATTGAGAATCACTTGCCTTATCTTCGGATGACTTTTGTGAGAAAAGTTTCATCTCTATGTATCCCTGGAACCAACCCGGGCAACCGGTGTTCCCGTTATTGTTTGTTTTCTTTTCCCCTATCCACGGGGGAACAACTGGGGGACATTCAGGTGGACACGCCCATCTTGGGAAGCACCCATCTGTTCAAAGCAATCCACCCTATTACAATAGCCAGCAACAATAATGTTTCCAACAATTGAATCTCCTCTAGAAAAAGGGGCAGTCTAAAAGGAATTGCCCCACTTACAGCAATTTATTTTAACAAACTGACATTGATTTGACGGGGAAAAGACATGAGCTTGTTAAGCCATCCAATCCCTTCGTCCGTTGGATCAATTTTATTATTGTTAACAACATCGGTCTTCAGAAAAGAACTCATAGTGTCATGAATGGACTGAGACATCCAGTTAACCATACCGGTATGCCCAGCCACAACCTTACCTTGTCTGTCCAGAACGTAGGTTGAAGGAAAAGCCTTGATCTCGAATACTGCCTCATTGGCTTCATTGATTACATAGTACCCCATTAAACGACCGCGTACAACATTTTCGACAAAGGCCTTCTTCCCGGGCATCCTGCTGGCAATCAACATATGGCTCAGGTATTTGGAGCCATTATTTCTGATCCACGATGGATCATCCCACAAATCCACACCTATGATTTTGACGTCCGAGGGGTTGAATTTTCGAACAAACTCCTTCAAAGATTCCTTTTCCACCACACAATAAGGACAGTCTTTTTTCCAGAAGTTTAGAATAACAACTTTTCCAGCATAATCGGACAGACTGATCATTTTCCCATCAATTCCAGCCAGTCTAATATCCCCCGGAGTCGTGGGAACACCAAATATGTCCAGCCTGTCTCCGCCGGCGCTGGTTGCAAAGGCTGATGATCCCAGACCAATTCCCAGGACGACAATGCTCAAAACCACTAATTTCCCGACAATGCTTGCAAACAAGTTCCGGTTACTCAACTTCATTCTCCGTCTCGACATTACTATTATGTGAATATCTGAATATAACAGTTTTGTCAAGACAGGTTTCTGGATCAACGATTTTTTTAAAATATTACATTGATTTAGTAAAGAACTTTTTTGGGGCGTCAGGTTTTCCATTCATGATCCGGGATTTTCTGGCATACGCTTCATAAAAGACCAGTAGATACTTCACAATTTTTTGGGGCCTGAATCGAAACAACTCAGATACGAATTTATTAAAACCTTCTGCCCCGACATCGCGCATTCATTCCCATCATGGCTCTTCGCGAAATAATTTTACCCGACCAAATTCGCCGTCGTAGCCTGGATCAAGAATTACGTGGCCGGATCTAACTTTCTCTAACGCTTCCAAAACGCTATCAGGCGCCCTCCCCCTCATCTCGTCTGGTCGGAATACCGACAGGATGAAGAGTTCAGGACCAATTTTGGAAATCATATTCATGTAAACTTCAAAAACTTTTTTGGATTTTTGGCCAACATGCAGAGCTTCAGATATAACCTCGACGAGTGGTATCATTTTCCAGTAATATGCGGACCTGCCTGACAGTTGGGGGGCTTCCCTGTCGGAAAGTTCATGAACCCTGTTCATCACGCCCACGGTCAGCGTTTTTCCACATACCGGACACAGGTTGTTTTGAAGTTTTGTTTCTGATGGATTGAGACGGACATGACATTTCCTGTGACCGTCCCAATGATATTTTCCTTCCTCGGGGAAAAATTCGATGGTTCCTAGGAAAGCGTCCTGTTTTTCGTTGAAATTCGGCGATGACATAATAGAAGTAACCGGGAACGAAACATTTCTCAGTAGTTTTTTTCCTGACCCTCCCAGTTTTATGGAGTACCTGATGCCATCAAAAGTTGGTTGACCTGTAAAGATATTTGCTTCCCGACCGAGCTTTGAAGGGGAATGAGTGTCAGAATTGGATATCAGCGTATAATCATCTAGGCTGGATACCCTTCTATTCATGTCGGGATCAGATGAAAGTCCTGTTTCGAGAGCAAATATGTGTTCTGACAAATCTTCAAAGCATTCCTGAACAGAATTGAATCCTGATTTGGATCCCAGAAGAGAAAACCACGGTGTCCAGATATGGGCCGGTACGATGTAAGACTCGTTGGAGGCCTCTAACGCCATTTCCAGCAGGTTTCTGCTATCGAGTCCCAGTATTGGCCGACCGTCAGACTTCAAGTTTCCGATGGATTCAAGTTTTTTGCAGAAAATTTTCATCGACTCCATATTCGGCATGAAAACCAGGTTGTGAATTTTTCGTACCCTGCCATTTTTTTTATATATAGAGCTAATTTCGACATTCAAGATGAACCGCACTTCCCGGAGATCGTATCTGGATGGGGTCGGATTATTGCTGTATCTGAAGCTTTTCCTGAATCTTAACAGGCCTGTTCCATCTTCTTCGAGGCTATCGAGAATTTCCTGTCGCCAAGCCGGGTGGGTAAAGTCCCCTGTGGCCACCACCTTGATTCCTTTGATGGAAGCCCATGCCGCCAGATTTACCAGGTCACTATCACGCGATGTGGCTCTGGAGTATTTTGAGTGAACATGTAAGTCCGCAAAATATATCATAATGTTTCTTTCGCATAACAAGAATGTTGAGTGGCGCTCCGAAAATCGTTCTCCAGCATAAAGCGCCGCTCAACAGCCAATTAAAGCAATTTATCTTGACATTTTGAGCCTTAGACCATAACAATGTTGTTCGCAATATACCTGATGCCCACGTCGCTGTGTTAAAGATCATTTTGTTGGACGCCGGGACTTGGATGTCTAAAAGCCATGGAATCTGAATTCCTGGCGAGGCCGGATGTTCACAATCATACTTTGGCCAGGTACTTTGTGCAACCCGCTATGGCGGGTGAAACTTTTTTGACTCTGAAAAAGATTTTCGGGAGACATCCCGTATGAAATACCAGTAGTCATTACGGAGACAGTTATGAACAAATCTGATCTTGTGAAGCAATTATCTAAAGAGACAGAGCTTCCAATGCGCAAATCAGAAGAAATCGTGGACATGGTTTTCAATACTATGTCTGAGGCCCTCGAGAGAAGCGACAGGATTGAAATTAGAGGTTTTGGATCATTTGTGGTTAAGGAATACAAGGGTTATACAGGACGCAATCCTAAAACCGGCGAGCAAATAACGGTCAAATCGAAAAGGCTTCCATTTTTTAAGGCTGGAAAGGAATTGAAAGAAAACATCAACAAATAAAGGGTCAGACTGTTCCTTAAGGCTGTCCCATCAATTGGATGTTATTTCTTTTTTTGGTTCAACTCCCGAAACTTGATGCAATATCCGAATTCACCTAACATGTGGCGCCATGAAAATCTGGATATCAATCACTGAGAGCCGTGGAGCCAGAGCGTTAGTCTTTTCAGCGACATTTTTTTTTATCATCTTGGATTTAATAGTTATAAGGCCTGGGATATCTTGGGGAAGACCGGTGTTGGAGCACAGGCCTTACTACACCTTGCCTTCGGATATTAAAAAGAGTGATTTTCTTTTTGCCGGGTCACGGATTCCGCTGGAGAGGCATGATGTAGCAGAAAGAATAGAGGAACAGATAAATTACCTGCTCATGGACCGGCGCGCGGCCATCCTGGAGATCCTTGAACGTTTATCAATTTATGGTCCGATGATTGGGGCAACGCTTGTTGAAGAAAAAATTCCCAGGGATCTGATTTATCTTTCAGCTAGCCTTAGTGAATTGAGCCCCACTTCCCGTACAAAATCAGGAGGTTATGGGTGGTGGAATTTAGGATCTACTAAGGCGAACAATCAGGCGTGGAATGTTTCGAATGAATGGGATGACCGCAGAGACCCTGTGGTTTCAACTAAATTGGCAGCCGGCATGTTTAACCAGATACGCAACAAAAACCCAAAATTCGACTGGTTGTTGTCAATAGCTTCATTTGTTGATGGCGCTGACAAGATAGATTCGATAATGAAAAAGAACCCTGGCTTTAACTACTGGGATGTTGTGACGCCGCCTTTTTCTGAGTCGTTGTTACCTAGAATCGTTGCGTTAAAAATCATTAGCGAAAACAGGAAATATTTTGGAGTGGAGGTCACTGAAGCACATCCACTGACATTTGATTTAATAGATAAGATCAGACTCAACAAGGAGTTATCCTTGCGAACCATATCGCAATGGGTAGGCGCCACGCCCAGAGCTCTTTGGGAACTAAATCCGGGCGTAGATCCTGGGTTCGGAGCGTTTGCAACATCCGAAAAGCGAAACGGCGGCCCTTTATTCCTAAGGACACCCAAAGGATACGGACAGAAGATCAAAAATCTGCTGGATTCTGAGGGTTATACAAGAAACTGAGCTTATTTCTTTTCAGTTATAGTGAAACTTAAACAAGACGTTATACCAAAAAAGTGGCGAGCGTTCATTGTTCACGGCTTTTTATTTAAGATCAACACAGGGTGAGTCAAAGATTTCTTCATGAAAAGTTTATTGGAAAAGTATCTAAAGGTTTATCCTCATGAATACAAAAAATTCGTTTGGATATCCGGTATCTTCTTTGTATCCGCTTTAGGGTTGGCCTTTTTCAGAAACTATGTCGATGCGGCATTTCTAAAGAGATATGGCCCTGAGTACATCCCATACATGTTGGTGATTAACGCTCTGTTGACTTTTGCGGTATTTGGCGTCGCCAATCGTATTGGGAAAAGGTTTCTGGATTACTCCATATTGTCATGGTTCATGATTTTTTATGGTGTTTCCAGTGTTGTACTTTTTTTTATGATCAAGGAAGATTTTTCCATTGCCTACCCCATCCTATACCAGCTTCTATACCTGCTCGATTCAATTATGCTTGTATACCTCTGGAATGTGGCAGGAGATTTGTTTGACGCCAGACAAGGCAAACGCATTTTTCCGTTTGTTACCGCTTTTCAGGTTCTTGCTACAACGATCGGAAGCTTTGGCACCAAACCGTTTACAATGTTTTTTGGTGAAGATCAGACTCTTATACTGTTTGCCATCACTTGTTCGGGTGTAGGGCTGTACACTATTTCGTCCGGTTCCGGATTTTTTGGGCCTAAGAAAGCTGTCACGGGCAGCGCCAAGAGTAGCTCGATAGGCATCACGGAGGTTCCGGGGCTTATATCAAAATACCCCATTATCAGGTACTTGATCATTACAGGACTCACTCCAAACATCTTGTTGCCAATATTCTTTTATCAGTTTAGTGAGATTGCGAATGCGACTTTCCATTCTGAGCAGGCGCTAATTTCGTTTTTGAGTATCTTTAGAGGATGCACAACATTAATTTCCTTTTTCCTTTTGTTTTTCATGGGACGAATTTATCAAACAATCGGTCTAACCAATTCTGCCCTGATACAACCTCTTAATTTTACTTTTCTTTTTGCCGGCCTCCTAGGATTCTTCAACATATTTGTTGCGGCCTATGGACAGTTTTCGACCATATTGATCCAGCGGGCAGTGGCAGGCCCTGTAAACAAGATATTTTACAATATCATACCTTCGGAACTGCAGACCTGGAGTCGAACCTTTGTCAGGGGAACTGTCCTGAAGGTCGGTATGCTCTCTGGATCCCTTATAATGATATTCCTGAAGCCAATATTGAGCGCACGATATTTCTCAGCCGTAGCGTTGGCTTTGGCCGCTCATTGGCTTTATGAGACACTGATTTTCAGAAAACATTATAAACGGACCTTGAAACAAGTAATAGTTGAGCGCGAAATTGATTTTGACCAGATCGAATCCGTCAGAGCTCTGGATAGCGGTTCAGGAACTGCTCAGTATGGGTCTGCTGAAGTAGAGGACAGACTGGACAAGTCAGAGGCTTTGATTACGATAGAGGCCCCCCGAATAGACCCCGATGTTGCTCTGGCGCTCCTGGATGATACAAACCCGCTCACCAGAGCTGACGCCGCCGCGTCATGCACCGGAACAAGAGACATGAGAGCGGTCAACAAACTGATCAGACTTCTGGGCGATGAGGATGATGAAGTCAGAAAAGCGGCCATGGAAGCCTTGATGTGTTACGGGGAGGAGATATTACCATTTCTCGAGGTTTCACTGATCGAAAGCAAAACCAGATCAAAACATGCCATACTTGAGGTCATAAGACTATCCGGCCTGAAGAATTTTGAAATGATTCCGTTTCTGGGTAAGGAACTGGCGCTGGCCTATTCCAATCTTGTTGCCATTCATGCATTAAATTCGATGCCGGAAACCCCCGCGGTTGCAATGTTGAAAAAATATCTGGAAGAAGACAATGATGAAACAGTAAGCCTGATTTTTTACGCTTTGTGGGTTTCTCACGCTGACATGAGGCTTATGTATCAGGCGCTTCAGACTGAAACCGCATCTCTTGCCATAGAGCTGGTCGAAAACTCGGTGCAACGAGAGATCGTGCCATTTTTGATACCGTTAATTGAAGAACTGCCTCTGGTCGAAAAAATCGAGAGGGGCCGCAAGCTCTTTCCTCTGATCCGAAAGGAAACACATCAACGGGTTCTAACTTTCCTTGCCAGTTCTGAAGATCCTGTCAAAAGATTTATTGCCATCATTGTCATTGCTGAAACGTTTCCGGAAAAATCTTTCATACCTGTTTTGGAATCCCAGTTGAACGACGATTCAGATGAAGTTCGTGAAGCAGCGGCTTATGCGTTAAAACGCGTAAATAATGAGGTTGCCAATATGCCAGAAATAGTTGACAAAATTAATAATCTCAAAACATTCAGCATATTTGAAGGAATGGGGGTTAGAGAACTGCATGCCATTGCTTCTGTTGTAAATGTGGAAACTTTTTCACCGGGAGATGTCCTTATCAGGGAACAGGAAGAAAACTCGTCCATTTACCTCATAGTAAGTGGGGACATCACAATATACAAAGGATATGGCACACCTGAGCAGATCGAGAAAATAACAATAGGAGCCGGGTCTTTCATGGGAGAGTTGAGCCTGTTCACGAGGATGGCGCCTAACGCCACGTGTGTGGCCGCCACCCAGACGGTAGCCTATGTGTTAAGGCACCAGCAATTCCAGGGCATAATGAGAATCTATCCCCAGATCGGCATCAATCTGTGCCGGTTCTTTACCGTGAAGTTGCGCCAGACTTCTTATTAATCATGCGACAAAGCTTCAGGCTGGTCAGACCTCGATCTTGCAGTCTGACAGCTTTGTTATATCTCCACTCGGTAAACCTAAATCCAACGCCGTCAAGACCCTGCGCAAAAGGGCGCCAGAGCCTGATTTTGGCAAACAGTCTACAAATTCAATTTCGTGTAGGGGAATTTCCTGGCTGATTGATGTTTTCACCAACCTTACCAGTGAGTCAGATAATTCATCTGAAATGGGGGCTCCGTTCTTCAGGGTAATATAGGCCTTGAAAACCAGGTCGGTAATTGTGTTCTTCTTGAGAATGACAGCTACTTCATCTACTGACGCATGTTTACGAATTACATTTTCGATCAGATACGGCCCAACATACTTGCATCCGATTCTTAGCAAATCGTCAAGTCTTCCGTGATGGTAATAATAACCATCCTCATCCTTGATAGCCAGGTCTCCCGTCAGAAACCACCCATCCCTGTAATAAGCATTTGTTCTAGCCTCATTGCCCCATATCCCCAGCATCATCGATGGCCACCCGACTCGAAACGCCAATTCTCCTAATGTGATTATCGGAAGCTCTTCACCCTTTTCATCGATTATGCAAGCCTGAACACCAGGAAACGGCTTGCCCATGGAGCCCAGTTTTATCTGCTCTGAAGGATAATTTGCCATACAAATCATTCCGGCTTCCGTCATCACCAAGGAATCGTGAGGGCCAACTTTTAATTTATCCCGGACCCAGTAAAACAACTCCGGGGCAAGGTTTTTTCCCGCGGACACGATGTGCGAGAGTTTTGAAAAATCGTATCCCGCAACCAAATCATCGCCCTCCTGCATAAGTTTTTCGAGGTTGAGCGGGTTGGTAAACCACACGGAAATCGCTCGACGCTCCAACGTCAGATAGCAGGCCGATGCAGAAAACGGGATTCCAAGCATTACCGATGTGGCTCCACATAACCACGGAGCAAAGCACCCGTATACTACGCCGACCATGCTGGAGAGATCAGCGTCCGACCACAATATTGAATCAAGATTGAGGTCAAGAACATACTTTGCCGTGGCATACACCCCCAGCATTGTTTTGTGAGAATGCGTTACGCCTTTGGGGCCTGAGGTAGATCCTGAAATATAAACTATGAATAAAGGCGTATCAGGATCGAATAGCGCTGTCTCAAATTCCGGTTCATGATGACATATCTGATCATTGACCAGGATTTCGTTCTTAAAAAAGCCGGTCAGCCTTGATCCGGCAATTAAAGCGAGCTCAATATTGGTGTAGGAAAGGCCTGCCAAAACTGGGGCCTTTGCGTGATCAGTAAGTACTGCCTTAGGTTTGGAATCATGAAGTATGTAATCCATGGCATCGACGCCGAGGGACTCGTCAATTATGGAGAATATTACGCCGATTCTTGCGCAGGCCAGCATCGTGATATACAACTCGGGACATGCTGCCAAAAGGATGACAAGACGATCACCTTTTGCCAATCCATTTGCCACCATGAGATTAGCCATCTGGCACGAATATTCCTTGAGGTTCAGGTAGGTATATGTGTCGTCCTCACCAGCTCCGGCAAAAATCAATCCTGTTTTATTCGAAACCTGATCATTATCCAACCATTTGTCTATGGACTCAGAAACGATGTTCGTACGACCAGTTTTAATGGATTGAAAATATTCTTCGAGCTGCGCCCACGAAAAATTTCGGCAGGTTTCGTAATAGGACCTAAGATTAGCCGAAGGATTCTGAGGTTTAATTCTTGCGCGTATCATGTCGGAACCATTTGTTTCGGTATCCAGGTCGTAACAATGATATAGTTTGTTCCAGTTAGAGTACAATGTTGAGTTATTTTATATTGTAAAAAATTGTTGCTAACTTTCCTGTTAGGCTAAACGCCAATCGCGTTGTTTCGGGTCGTCTGTCAAATTTTGACCATCTCTCGCAATAGCCCTCAGTTTAGGGCTACCTAATGTCGTATGAACTTCTTACTTCACCCAGACGCCATATTTGCTATGAACACTTTTTAGTCTCTCTACAACATTCTCGGCCTTTTCCGTCCTTGTTGACGGGATTCGTTGTCGGCGTCCCTCAAAGGCAAGATTAGCGATAACTTCCTTTACAGAAACTGCAAGAGCATAATTATCATATCCGCCTTCAAGCGAAAACAAAATTGGAGCGCTGTTTACAGAATCGCTTAACTGAAGAATGAGTTGGGTTAACCAGTAATAGGCTTTTTCGGTCAGCTTAGTACGCCCCAAAGGATCATTTTTATGGGCGTCAAAACCGGCTGCAACCAGAAAAAGCTGCGGCTTGAATTTTTTTACTATGGGGGTTAATGTGTCCCTGTAAATGTGAATAATATCTGTATCGTCCATCTCTTTTGGAACCGGAACATTGATGTTGTACCCTTTGCCTTCAAGGGCGCCGGTTTCTTCCCAATCTCCGGTGTTTGGATACCATCCAATGTAATGCGATGAAAAATACATTACCTTGTTATCGGAGTAAAAAAGGTCCTGGAGAGCATTCCCATGGTGGATATCCCAGTCTACTATCAGCACGCGTTCCAAGCCGTACTTCTCGACAGCATATTTTGCTGCCACACCGAGATTATTGAAAATGCAGAACCCACCTGCGCGGTGAGTTAGGGCATGATGGCCCGGGGGTCTTCCCAAGCAAAAGCATGTTCTCACATGCTCTGAAAACAGGGCGTCAATTCCCTGGATACATCCTCCCACCGCAAGCCAAGCCGACAAATATGATTTTGAACTCACGAAAGTATCTGAGGCAAGAGTAGTGAAATCCTTTTCGGCCGTGGACAAAATTAGTTTGACGTAACCCGGGGTATGTACTAGCTCCAGTTGTTCGAGTGTCGCAGGTTTTGGCTCCATATAAACCAATCGGTCCGCAAAATCCTTATCCAGCATCCGATACACGCTACGCAGTCGGTTAGGACTTTCGGGATGAATTAAACCGGGTTTGTGCTCAAGATACCTTGCGTCTCGAACCACCCCTACTCTAAAAGCCAACATTCACCTCAATTTCTGTCAAAAACTCAGCTAAACAATAGAGGCCATTAATGATACTCTATCGTAAGGCGCCATATAGCGTCCCCATCAATTACAACAATCTGGTTGAGTAAATCAAGCTGTAGCAAAATTTACCTTAAATACAGGAGCAATCCCGCTATGTTCCATAGCCCGGTTGAAAATTCTCTTTTTGCCTCCATCATTTTCATGGATGATCATGCGCTTTGTGTTTGATGAGGCTCTCCGCAACACTCCAATGTTACTAAAGGGCCTCATCTCATTTCATGCAAATTTAGATTTTGACCCTGTCTTTAACCAGATTATCCATAACAGTCGGATCTGCGAGGGTCGATACATCTCCGAGTTCATCAACGTTTCCAGCGGCAATCTTCTTGAGTAATCTCCTCATGATCTTTCCGCTTCGCGTTTTAGGTAAGGCGTCTGCCCATTGAATTGCATCCGGAGTAGCGATAGGCCCAATCTGAGTCCTTACAAGCTGAACGAGTTCTTTCTTGAGGGCATCCGACTTTTCAACTCCGGTGTTAAGGGTTACAAAGGCATAAATTCCCTGACCCTTGATGTCGTGAGGGAATCCGACAACGGCGGCCTCAGCGACCTGAGGATGTAAGACCAGGGCGGACTCGACCTCGGCGGTTCCGAGTCTATGTCCTGAGACGTTCAAAACGTCATCAATTCTACCGATGATCCAGTAGAAGCCATCCTCATCCTTTTTGGCGCCGTCACCGGTAAAATACAGGCCGGGAATTCTGCTGAAATAGGTTTCAATAAAGCGGTCATGATCACCATAAACCGTCCGAGCCATACCGGGCCATGGGCGTTTGATAAAAAGCGCCCCCTCCTGATTAGGTATTTCGACTTCCTTGCCGGTGTCGGGATCAAGAATTACCGGCTCTACTCCAAAGAAAGGAAAGGAGCACGAGCCAGGTTTGATCGGACCAACTCCGGGAAGTGGTGTCATCATATGGCCCCCTGTTTCCGTCTGCCACCAGGTATCTACAATTGGCGCCCAATCGCGACCCACATAGTGGTGATACCAACGCCAAGCCTCGGGATTAATCGGCTCACCCACAGTACCCAACAGTTTGAGGCATGACACATCATGCTTTTCGACGTATGCCCCACCCTCTTTGGCCAGCGACCTTATGACGGTGGGCGCTGTGTAGAACTTGTCTACCTTGCGCTTGGCCACAATCTCCCAATAGCGGTCAAAGCTCGGATAAGTCGGGATTCCTTCAAAAAGAACGCTTGTAAAGCCATTGATAAGAGGCCCATATACGCTGTAACTATGACCGGTTATCCATCCGATATCAGCAGTACACCAAAAAGTTTCTTCGGGTTTCAGATCGAACGTGATTTTGCAGGTCAAGGCTGCAAAAAGCAGATAACCAGCCTGCGTATGGACCACTCCCTTTGGTTTGCCGGTACTACCGCTTGTATAAAGGATAAAAAGCGGATCTTCGGCATCCATTGGCTCGGGTTCCACATAATCCGGCAGTGATGGATCAGCGATAGCCTCATGCCACCAAACTTCCTTGTTCGGATCTAACTGAAGATCAAGACCGCACCTGTTGAATACGATCACTGTGGAAACATCAGGACATTGTTTCAAAGCGTCATCAACCGTTTTCTTCAACGCCAGGGGCTTACCTCCCCTAAACCCGCCGTCAACAGTGATAACAGTCTTTGCCCCGCAGTCCTGGACGCGGCTCGCGATAGACTCGGCGCTAAACCCTCCGAAAACAACACTGTGAATTGCGCCAATTCTCGCGCAGGCCAGCATGGCCACCGGCAATTCGACAATCATAGGCATGTAGATGATTACCCGATCACCTTTTTTGATTCCTTTTGCCTTGAGAACCGCCGCGAACTTGTTCACATCCCTGTAAAGTTCCAAGTATGTTACAGTCCTCGATTCCTTCGGATTGTCGCTCTCCCAGTAGTATGCGACTTTATTCTTCAACACATCAACATGCTTGTCCAGACAGTTGTAGGATGCGTTGAGAACACCGCCCTTAAACCATTCGATAGTGGCCTTGTGGAAATCATAGTTGAGCACCGAGTCCCAGTCTTTTTGCCAGACAAGGTATTCCTTAGCCTTTTGGCCCCAGAAGGCATCGACATTGTCCAAGGACTCTTTATACAAAGCCTTGTACTCTTCAACGCCTTTTACATAGGCTACATCCTGGTACATTTCCAAATGAGAATCGTACCATTTCGGGGCATCATCCATAACAAAACCCTCCTTTAAGATGTTATTGGAAAAGAGGGAGTCACAATAATTGTGAACAAACTAAACTTTGCCCTGTCCAGTTTATCCCCCTTCCACAAGAAGCCGCTTTGAAATAGAATTGGGTCCTGAACCGATTTCAGAGACTACAACTAAAGGTATCGACAGCCATATCGGTTGTTGATACGGTCACCTGACCATCGCAAAAAACGCACTCGTTGTAATGATGCGAATTCCTGATCGCTGCCTTGACATCCCACACCGAAAGCTATCGCAACTTTACGTCCGGACATGTAACTGTGTCCAGCACGGAAATATTCTAGCTTGGATAAGATATTGATGATTAGAAGGAATATTTGTATAATTAATACTGATACACTGTAAAAAGCGCCGTTGTCAAGTAAGATTGAATTCTATTCGTAAAATTGCCAAAAAAGAATCACCGGACATAGCCCTGCAGGCAGGAAAAATTTGCTATAACCAATCATGAACAGTAACTATTTTAGTGTTAGTAACTAACGGTTTGAATTACTATGCCCCAAGGCAATTTTATCGCTGATTACCGCTGTAGGGTCCATGAATTTCCAGGTTCTCAAGAGATGGATTATGTGCATGTAACCACTCGAGGGAATTCCACCATGAGAGGTCTGAAATCCAGGTAAGGATTTGAATTAATATGGCGCCCAAGGTTATCTACCAGTTTGTTGGCGAAACGTTGCCATTTAATCGTGTGAGGACTGAAGAGCTATACGATTTTGTGGATGCTCTTCAGGTTGAATATTTTCCAAAGGGTTCCATCATATTCAGACAGGACGGACAACCGGTTGACCATCTTCATATAATACAAAGAGGAGCGGTCAAGGTATTTGTCAGGACTGATGAAGATCACATCACAATAAGGGATTTGGGTGGCGAGGGGGCTATTTTCGGGGCCGAATGGATACTGCGGAATTCACCTCCCGACGTATATGTGGAAGCGGTAGAGGACACATTTTGCCTGCTTGCGCATAAACAGGTTTTTATTGAGTTCCTTCAGCAACATCCCGGATTAAGGAAACATTTTCTCCATGATTTGACCGAAGACAAGATGACAGAGGCTTATGCCAAATTGCGAAGCGACAGGATCACTGTCTCAGAATCCAGGAGGTTCGACTATTTTAGCACTAGGGTAGCTCAAATTATTAGAAAATCCCTTGTCACGGTAGGCCGGTCGTTGAGCGTACTCGAAGTTGGGCAGCTGATGGCAAGGCAGGGGCTTGGATCTGTCCTGGTCAGGGACGATCTGGGCGCAATAGTGGGAATAGTCACTAAAAAGGATTTGAGAGCCAAGGTTGTGGCTCCCCGCCTGGATTACAACTCTCCCGTCGATCAGATTATGTCCAGCCCTGTCAAGATTATACCTGCTCAGGCAGTATGCTTTGAGGCCATGGTCAAAATGATCAGAGAGCAGATAACCCATTTGGCTGTCCAGCACGGATCAGAAATTGTGGGTATAGTTAGCGCTCACGACATTATGGTCAATCAGGTAGCGGCGCCTGTTGTGTTGCTTAGAGATATTACCACTCAAAACAAAACTGATGACCTCAGTCTCTTTCATCAGAGACTACCGTCCATAGTCAGGAGACTGTTAGAACAGGGGGCCAGAGCTAGCCACATCCAGACTCTGGTCGCATTGATGAATGATCGTTTCATGCTGAAGCTAATTAATCTGGTTCAGCAAAAAATCGGCAAATCGCCAGTTAATTTTGCACGTCTATTGTTCGGCGAGTCTGGACGAAGGGAGATGAGTCTTTTCCCTTCCTATGACAACGGAATAGTTTACGAGGATCTTTCTGAAAATCTTTCAGATTCGAATCACCTCACCTATCTGGAAGCTTTTGCCCGATCGGTTGCCGACGCTTTTCAATCCTGTTGCTCAGGACCTTCAAGGCCTCGAATCTGCGCATCAAACCCCAGATGGAGACAGCCCTTGTCTTTCTGGAAGCAATATCTCAGAGAGTCTGTTATAAACCCTATTCCCCCTGATCTGCCAGTCACCAAGCAGATATTTGACTTCAGGCCCCTTTATGGGCGCCTGCAGCTAGGCGATGATCTCAGGAGTTCTATATCTGGTGAAATTACTCATGCCGCTTCTTTCAGGAAAATGTTAGCCAGGGACTTTTTGAAGCATACTGCGCCTGTTTCTTTTTTTAGAGACAGCGCCGTTGAATCTGATGGATCATCAGCGCCCAGCATTGATCTACAGACCAGGCTTATCGATCCCTATGTAAACTTTGCGCGTTTAATGGCTATCAGCTACGGTATCAACCAGACCAACACATTGGACAGACTTAGGGAACTTTCAGAGAGAGGCATTTTCAGTTTTTCGACTATTCACGATATATCCGCAGCTTATGAATTCAATGTTCAACTTGGTATCGTGAATCAGTTAAAACAGTTTGAAGCTGGAGCGACGCCTGACTGTTTTGTTGCAGTCTCGGATTTGTCGAACCTGGAACGTTTGATGCTGAAAGACACTTTTTCAGTTATGAACAAGATCGTGGATGTAGTAAAAAACAGATTCATTGATTAGTGAACCATTAGTTTTTCTTGCTAATGCCATATTCTGGAGAATTCATGAGCCAATCTACCGAAATTCATTTTGCTGATCCCATTGCAGTGGTTCATTTCCTAAAAAAGGTGGTTCCTTTTAACGAGCTGGAGAGCGCTACTCTTAGGAAGCTGGCTGGAAAAATGACATTGGATTTTTTCCCGCGCGGTTCCAAAATCCTCGAACAGGACGTTTCCCATCTAAATCACCTGTATTTTATCCAGAGGGGCGGTGTCAGAATAGAAACCAACGACCCGACGAATGGCCCCATACTTAAGGACGTCAGAGAGGAAACTCATTATTTCGGCACATTATCGATCATAAGTGGAGGAAAGTCAGTCTTTGACGTTACAGCCATTGAAGACACATTTTGTTACATGCTTGACCGGGGGACTTTCATGGAACTGATTCGTGAAAGGCCTGACTTTGCCGCTCATTTATGGGAACGTCTTTCGAAAGAGGTGGTGGGCGAAGTTTACGAACAGATAAGGAGCCAAAAACTTCAACCACGCCCTGAAGAAGGTTTGAGGCTTTTTAATTTCCCAATAAAAGAAGTAATAAAACGTCCAATGGAAACCATATCCGCTGACGCCTCCATTCAGCAGGCGGCAGCTGGAATGTCTGAAAGCAAGATTGGGTCACTCCTTGTGACTGATGCGAATGGGGACGTTGTTGGAATAATTACCGACAATGACTTGAGAAACAAGGTGGTGGCAAAAGGTGTTGATCCCATAGCGTCTGTCGATAACATCATGTCTTCACCAGTAAAGACTATTTCCGAAGAAGCTATTTGCTTTGACGCTTTGGTCGAAATGATGCATTCCCAGACGCATCATCTCGCGGTCAAGGGTGAAAAGGGCATAACCGGAGTGATATCGGCACACGACATCATGGTAGACCAGGGTGATTCTCCGATATCTCTATACAGGGAAATAGTCGCTCAAAAAATTATAGCCGGATTATATCCGTTATCCCTTAAGACCCCATTGATAGTGAGGGCATTGATTCTGGAAGGCGCAAAAGCCAATGACGTCACCAGAATGATATCAATCCTGAATGATCACATAGTGAGCAGGGTTATCTCCCTGCTGGATCAGGAAGTGGGTCCCGCGCCCTACCCCTTTTGCTGGCTGACTATGGGTAGCGAAGGACGTCAGGAGCAAACTTTTAAAACTGACCAAGATAACGCCCTGATTTATGAAACTCCCCCGGAAGGATGGGACTATGTAAAGGATGCAAAGCTATTCTTTAGAAGATTCGGCAACTTGGCCATAAAACATTTAGAGGCTTGCGGGTATCCCCTGTGCAAGGGCGAGATCATGGCATCTAATCCGAAGTGGAGGAAGCCATACGTTGTCTGGAGAAATTACTTTGACAACTGGATGAACGCGCCCGAACCCCAAGCTGTCCTTCACGCAACTATCTTTTTCGATTTCAGGTCAGGTTATGGGGAAAGGGAACTAGCGGAACGTCTTAGGGACTACGTGGTGCGTCACGCCCCAACCAGGAGCATCTTCCTGATGCATTTGGCCAGAGATTGCATGTCAACAAAGTCGCCTCTGTCTTTTTTCAAGAATTTCCTTGTAGAGAAGGATGGAAAATATAAGAATCGTCTGGACCTCAAGACACGTGGTCTGGTTCCATTTGTCGATTTTGCTCGCGTAATGGCGTTGAGACATGGTCTACGCGAAACAAACACCCTGGCCAGAATTCAGACATTAGGGAAAAATGGCCTTATTCCGGAAGGGATCTATGCCGATATTCGGGAAGCCTATGAATTTCAGATGCAAATCCGGTTGGTACATCAACTGCAATTGATTGAAAATGGTCAACAGCCCGACAATTATATAGACCCGGCTGAACTTAGTGATCGTGAAAAACAAACTCTGAAAGAAGCGTTTGAAGTAATTAATGCGCTGCAGGGTTATCTCAAAAGCGAATTTCGCGTCCTCGAGTGATGAGATTTTAAATTGAAAAAAATTCTTGACTGGCTTGGCTTCAGAAAACATGAGTTAATAAAGGAAAACAGAAGTTTTTTTAATAACTTTGACAAGAATAAACCATTTGAGGAATACGAGTATGTAGTGCTGGATACTGAATTAACTGGATTGGATCCAAAAAAAGGTGAAGTAGTTTCCATAGGAGCTGTCAGGGTAAGAAACCTGAGGATCATGATAGGTGGCAACTATTTTTGCTATGCAAAACCGTCAAGCCCACTCCCCAAAGATAGTACCCTAATTCACCGAATAACCCCTCAACAGATAGAAACCGCGCCTCCCCTGCAAGAGGTGCTCCCTGATTTCATCAAATATTGTGAAGGCGCCATACTGGTTGGGCACTTCATAAAAATCGACATGACGTTTTTGGGTAAGGCGCTAAAAAAGCATTTTGGAGGAACACTGGGAAATATTTGGCTTGATACGCTTAAATTGGCTCAATCACTTGAAGAATACAGAAGACGGCACTCTTACTCGGATGACCCGATAGAGAACTCTTTTAATCTTAACAAGTTGGCTGTTAAATACAGCTTACCGCTATTTGAAAAACACGATGCGCTGGAAGACGCCATTCAGACGGCCTATCTGTTCTTATATCTGACCCAGAAATTAAGAACTACCGGATGCGTTACCTTGAACGACCTTATGATCGCTCAAAGCAACGCTACATTACCATCTGATCAGAGTCATTCCACCGCGTAGCCGATGGTTTTGAGAGCTACGCCTATCTCTTTGAGGACCGCCGGATCGTCAATCGTCGAAGGAACGGAGAATTCCTCTCCGTCTGCAATCTTCCTCATCGTTCCCCTAAGGACCTTGCCAGAACGGGTCTTGGGTAATCTGTCCACTATTACAGCTTTCTTGAAGGAAGCTACCGCTCCAATATCGGTTCTGACCATTTGAACGAGTTCTTTGATGATCTCATCCCTATCCTGTGAGACTCCGGCCTTTAACACAACGAACCCCAATGGAACCTGGCCCTTCAGATTGTCATACGCGCCTACGACCGCGCATTCCGCGACCGCTGGATGTTTTGCAAGGACTTCCTCCATGCCCCCAGTAGATAGCCTGTGACCTGCAACATTTATGACATCGTCAATTCGACCCATGACGAATACATATCCATCTTCGTCAACATAACCACCATCCCCAGTCAGGTAATACCCGGGGAATGGCGCCATGTATGATTCCACGAAACGTTTGTCATCATTCCAGAGTGTTGGAAGGTTTGCAGGAGGAAGAGGAAGCTTGACACAAATAACCCCGTTTTCATTCGGACCAAGCTCTTTTCCATCAGAAGCGTCGAGTATTTTGAGGTTATATCCAGGCATGGGCATGGTTGCCGAGCCTGCTTTTATGTCGAAAAATTCAAGCCCCCGAAAGTTTCCACAGATCGCCCAGGCGGTCTCGGTCTGCCACCAATGGTCTATTACAGGCCGCTGCAGAAGATCCGTGGCCCAATAATAGGTGTCAGGGTCTGTGCGTTCTCCAGCCAGAAACAAGGTTTCAAAATTTGCCAGATCATATTTCTTAAGAAATACGCCATTCGGGTCTTCCCTCTTGATTGCCCTGATCGCGGTTGGAGCGGTGAACAGCGCCTTGACCTTATGTTCGGAAATTACTCTCCAGAAAGCCCCGGGATCAGGGGTTCCAACCGGCTTACCCTCATAAAGAATTGTGGTCGCTCCTGTGAAAAGTGGAGCGTAGACAATGTAAGAGTGGCCTACGACCCAGCCTACATCCGAAGCAGCCCAGTATACATCACCAGGCCCGATGTTATAAATGTGCTTCATGCTCCAGCGTAAGGCTACGGCGTGTCCCCCGTTATCCCTGACTACACCTTTAGGTTTGCCAGTGGTCCCCGATGTGTACAGGATGTACAAAGGATCCGTAGCCGCCACAGGCACACATCCGGTCGAAGCGGCCGACGTTTCCAGTTCCATCCAGTCCAGGTCCCTGTCGCCTGACAAATCCGCTTTTATCATCTCTCTCTGATAGATGACAGTCTTGTCAGGTTTGTGAGTTGATATTTCAATTGCCTCATCCAACAGAGGCTTGTATGGTATGATCCGTTTGACTTCGATTCCGCATGACGCGGACATGATCACTTTGGGTCTGGCGTCATCTATGCGTACAGCCAGCTCACGGGGAGCAAAACCTCCAAACACTACCGAATGGATTGCCCCAAGGCGCGCACACGCCAGCATTGAGACGAGCGCCTCTGGAATCATGGGCATGTAGATTAGGACAGTGTCACCTTTGCCAACACCCAGGGCGCTGAGCATGCCGGCTACCTTGGAAACCCTCTCAAGCAGCGCATTGTAGCTTATTTTTTCAATAGTCTCTGTAACAGGGCTGTCATAAATCACTGCTATCTGATCTCCCCTTCCCTCCTCAACATGCCTGTCCACAGCATTGTAGCATGTATTAAGCATGCCCCCTTTGAACCATTGGACAAAGGGAAGATTCGATGCATCAAGAACCTGATCCCATTTCCTGTCCCAAGAAATGTCGTTTGCAGCCCTTCCCCAGAATGTTTCCGGGCTTTCCAGAGATTCCCTGTAAGCTTCAAGGTAGTTCATTTTCACCCCCGTGAAATGATTTTAGGAATTGGTTAATAAAGCCAAGATCAACAAGACAGCCAAACCAGCCAGTATATGATTAGATCTAAACGTTACCCGGGAGTAAATGCCAGTTATAAAACCCTGTTTACTGAGAGTTCATGATCCGGAATTACTGACCAACACCGTGGATCACTTGTACGCATAACGCGTTGGTCATTATAGCCATAATGGCAAAATAAGCTCTTGAGCGCAATCTTATTTGCAAACCACCCGACCCAGCTCGAACAACAGGAAACGCTTAGCCCAAAATTCTCAAATAATCCCAGATCATTATATAGCGAAGGAGTCTTCCGTGAAGCTCCCTTACTTATTTGAAGAATTTTATCTTTAAAGTTTTTGGCGTTTTAGCGCAAGCATTTTCTGGAAACAGGATGTAACAAAATTGAACATATCAAACCAAACTTATTATCAACTAATATCAATATGTTAAAAAAACAATAATACTGACGCAAAAGTTTTGGGTTGACATCGGCGACAATATAATTTTAACTTTGTCTCGTAGGCAGTTCAAATTAGAGGCAGCAGAGCGGAGACTTAACATATATTGATTTGAAACATTTCTTTTAGACAACAAATATAATCAACCTAAACATCAAAACCGTAGATTGGTATCGACAAGCTGATTAAGAATCCAGTTGGTGGAATGACTGAGCCTACCAGCAGAACCTAGACCGCCGTAGGAGATTCTCCAGTGCGTCATGAAATTCTCTACAAACCGGTACGCATTCAGAGCAAGACCGACACAGGGGTAACATTACGCTACAGGTTTGCTTTGGACAAGCGCCCACTTCATACTTGCCACGTTTTTTCCATCCATGGTTTATCGAGATCCCTTGTTTTAGATATGCAAAGGCATTTTTTCTCGCTATCAGAAAGCGTTTTTAAAACTTTGTCACATTTTATTTCACCAGTCTTTATCGCCAGGAGTGACTGCCAGTCATTTTTCCTGGAGATTTTTGATCGGAAGCATTTGCTAGTAACACTGAATGGCAGATCTCCTCCGTAAAGGCATGAACTTTTTGCCGTAGCATTCTGCAGTTCGTAAAGGGTAAACTCGTCTAAACAACTTATTAGAAATTTTATTTATTTAGTTTTTTTTGTCGTGGCCGAGACTGGGCAGGGATTGAATGAGTGATTTTGGCCACGCATTGGAGTGTGCAGAAACGTCTGGCTAAACGGAGGAATCTGTGAGTGTCCTCTGAAACTATCTCTAGGAAGGAGTAATTCATCGTGGCGCAGAAACAAGAAGATTGGGCTGCAATTGCAAGGAATCCCAAATTTATCGAGATTCACAAGAGAAAAACCGCCTTTCTTTTTGGCTGGTGGATCTTTTCCACAGTCTATTATTTTCTGCTTCCGATTGGGGCAGGAGCGGCGCCTGGTTTTTTTAGCATAAAGGTGTTCGGTTGCATCAACATTGGTTACCTGTTTGCGCTATCGCAATTCTTCGTATCATGGGCAATAGCCATATATTACGCCTCATGGGCCAACAAGGTTTCTGATCGTCTCACCAACGAACTGATCGATGAACTAAAACTGAGATAAGGAGGACTAGCAGCATGAAACGATTGGTACTTTTAACAGCACTAGCCCTCTCGTTGGGCCTCGTGATGATCTGTTTCACACCGGACCTTTCCATTGCTGGGCCGGAAAGCGCGATAACCTCAGCGGTGACAGCTCAGGCCAAGGCAGCGACCCCCACCAAAGTCGAGGCTAACCGAACAATTACAATCGCCATGTTCCTCGTCATCATCGCTATAACCCTTGGAGTTGTCGTCTGGGCTGCAAGCAGAACCAAGACAACCGCAGATTTTTACGCTGCCAGGGGGGCAATTACCGGCACCCAGAACGGTTGGGCCATTGCCGGCGATTACATGTCTGCAGCTTCTTTTCT
>CAITZA010000157.1 GCA_903896745.1 uncultured Desulfomonile sp.
GCTCATCAGAACCTTACCGTGCGAAATGCGGAACAGATCGGTCAATAGCGGATAACCATTTGCGATTGATTTCAGTAAAGAAAGTTTCTCAGCGCCGTAAAACCGCTCAGGCTGCGGAACTGAAGATAGAAGAATATTTCCTTCCATATCTGCGACAAGAGCGTCAACATACTGGTTCTGGTCTCGTTTAATTTTCAGTACATTAACCAATTCGTTATGGAGCTCGCTCGCCACGGGGTTGACCATCAAGTCAGATACTGCCCTTCGAAAAAAAGGTACTGAAGCCGCTGTCCTGACATCTGACAACAGCCGCTGCTTCCATTCCTCGATATGCGCAATCTTGAGCTTGTTGACAGCCGCAATTTCCTGGTGCTTTTGCGACATGATTCGATCAGTTTCATGCTGGTAGTAAATAAAACCAGCAGCCACGAGGCCGAGAGCGGTCACAAGAAAAACGACAAGCCAAAGCCTTCCCGCAAGGGCTGCATAATGAGGCCGTCCGAGGTTCAATTTTCCTGAGAATTGGGGATTCTCTTTCATTATAATAACTTGTTGTAAGGTTACGAGCTGTTGTCACACCCGTCTGATCCGGGTTTTTTCATGATCATTTTGACATCAGCTTCTTTGGAAAGGGAAAAGAAGTTTGCTTATCTCATGGTTTTTCTATACATCGCCTAACACTATAACACGACTTATCCAATGAGCCAAAGAAAAACAAATTATGAAAGCAATTCCTCGGTGAATCGCTGTATTTTGGGCCTGCGCTTCGCCATGCGGTTATGTTTTTTGTTTTTGCCCTAACAATTGCCGGGTTGGTAGTCATTGTCACCGGCAACCGGGCAGTTGCAACTTGGCGCTGGAAAGATGAAACGCCTTATGCCATAATCTGTAGGCCTCAGCTATTTGTGTCCCGGCTCCGGAACCAGCATGACAGATTTGATCCGACTCCCTATAGTGTTTCTTCAGTTCCCTTTGGCACGTGTCGAAAAGAGTGATTCAATAATCTGGTGAGAAAAAAACATGAATATCCAGCCCAGTGTTGTTGGAGATCTTCAGGCCCGAATTCACAGGATTTTTCTTCTGATAGCGGTATCCTGGACAATTGTTGTCGGTGTGGTAGCGGGCCTTCAGTACCGTGAAGCCTATTCATCGGCCATGGCTATTGCCCGTGCGGGTCTTTTTCACAGTTACAACAAGGAACTGGTATTTAGAGGCTGGGCAGCCATGCATGGGGGAGTTTACGTTCCAGCTACCGCTGAGACTCCTCCAAATGTATACCTGTCCCATGTGACTGAAAGGGACATCCTGACTCCCTCCGGAAAACAGCTTACTCTTATGAATGGGGCCTATATGGCCCGACAGGTTCAGGAGTTGGGTGAAAAGAAGTTTGGTCACAAGGGGCACACTACCAGCCTTAAACCGCTAAGACCCGAGAACGCTCCTGATGACTGGGAAAAAGAGGCATTGATGGAATTCGAACACGGCGCCAGGGAAATAATGTCTTTGGCTCCAATAGGGAATGAAACGTACTTACGTCTAATGCTTCCTCACATTGTGGAGCCTGGTTGCCTGAAATGCCATTCCCAGCAGGGCTACAAGGTCGGGGACATTATTGGAGGCATAAGCATTTCCACTCCGTGGTCGCCTATTGAAAAAACCCTGTCTGGCCAGGTTCGTTATGAAGCTCTTACTTATGGTGGAATATGGCTGTTGGGCCTTCTAGGGCTGGGATTGGGACACAAGGGCATAAAAACACAGCTTGTGGTGCGCAAAGAGGCTGAGGACAGGCTTTTCGAGAACTTCAGGCTTCAGCGGCAATTCCTGGATACTGCCGCTACGGGAATATTTACTGCGGATGCTGAGCACGTCATCACCGGGGTAAATGATGAGCTGTTAAGACTCACCGGACACAAAAGGGAAGATGTAATCGGTAAACGATGTGAATTCATATTTGATGAACCTTGCGCAAGTGGTTGCCCATTATTCGCCCCAGGAGCAACTGGTCAGATTTTCAGGCAGCAGTGCCATCTGAGAAAAGGCGATAGCATTTCAAGGGTGGTACTCAAAAATGCCAGCGTCACCAGGAATGACTCAGGGGATGCAATTGGTTGTGTTGAGTCTTTCATCGATATTACCGATCTTATTGAAGCGCGAAGCGCCGCAGAAAAAGCCAGCCAGGCGAAGAGCCAGTTCCTTGCGAACATGAGTCACGAGATTCGCACCCCAATGAACGGGATTATCGGCATGACCGACCTCGCGCTCGGAACAGATCTGAGCGAAGAACAGCGCGAATACCTGGAAGCCGTCAAAATGTCCGCTAACTCATTACTCACAATAATTAACGACATCCTGGATTTTTCCAGGATTGAGGCGGGTAAACTCGAACTTGTGCCAATTGACTTCAGCTTGAGGGACTGTATTGCAAACACGCTAACAACTCTGGCTGTTATAGCCGACAAAAAGGGGCTGGAGTTGATATACGAAATTCCAGGTAACATTCCTGACGCTGTCACCGGAGATCCCGGTCGTCTAAGACAAATCCTGGTGAACCTGGTAGGAAATGCTATCAAGTTTACATCAATCGGTGAGGTATCTGTCAGGGTTAAACTGGAATCTGAAAGCGATTCACAAGTATCCTTAAAAATTGAGATTACCGATACGGGTATTGGAATTGCTAAACACAAACAGGAAAGAATATTCGATTCATTTGAGCAGGCCGATGGCTCGACTACCAGGGAATATGGCGGAACAGGACTTGGTCTGGCCGTATCATCACAACTGATCAGAATGATGGGCGGAAATATCTGGGTTCAAAGCGAAGTTGGAATCGGTAGCACATTTTGGTTCACGGTAAATCTTGGACTTAATGTTCAACAGGCAGAACTGTTACAGTGTCTTGATTCTTCAAGTTTCAAGGATGTTCCGGTGCTTGTGGTAGATGACAATGCTACCAACAGGCGGGTGCTGTCCCAGATGCTGTCGAACTGGTATATGAACCCCGTCTCGGTAGATAACGCAGAGGCAGCGATAGAGGAGTTGCGGGCTTCTCATGAGCAGGGCAGGCCATTCGCCATAGTTCTGATCGATTACATGATGCCTGCCACAGATGGGTTTCAGCTAGCGGCCCGGATCAGGGAAAATCCGGATCTCGGCGGATCGGTTCTGGTAATGCTTACCTCCGCAGGGGAAAGGGGGCACGCTGCAAAGTGTGTCGAACTTGGGATATCCGCATATTTGATGAAACCGGTTCGTCAGTCGGACCTGTTTGAGGTCATTTGCACATCTCTCCAGAAGTCAGGGCCGGGGCAACCCCGTTCTTCGCTCTTAACCCGACACGCAATTCGCGAGAGCAAGAGGCGCCTGCGTGTGCTACTTGCTGAAGACAATCCGGTCAATCAAAAGCTGGCAACCCGACTGCTCCAAAAGATGGGGCATTCCATTACCGTGGTCGAAAACGGGCGTCAGGCCATAGAAGCTTCCCTCAGAGATGATTTCGATCTGATACTGATGGACATTCAGATGCCCGAAGTTGACGGGATCGAAGCGACTTTTGCCATCAGGGAAAGGGAAAGGCTTCAGGAGGGAAAGCATATTCATATTCTCGCCATGACCGCCCATGCGATGACCGGTGATCGTGAACGGTGTCTGCAAGCAGGAATGGATGGATATATATCAAAACCTATCGATGTCAATGAACTGGTTGAAGCGCTTGAAAATCTCCCACCAGCCTATCAGTTTATCAGTAGCTGAGTACTTTTCCATCAGGGTAACAGGCCCTCATGGCATAAGACCCATCGCCTTCCAGTAAAACGAACTGATCAGGATGGCCACAATTACGGAACCGGCATAGACAAAACCTGCAAGAGTAACATGAGA
>CAITZA010000158.1 GCA_903896745.1 uncultured Desulfomonile sp.
AACTCTTCACACAGCCTTAGTTCTGCCTGGGCAACATTAGGTTTTGATACTTTATCTCCGTCGTACACTATATAGACATCTCTTTCTTTCAGGTTAATTAGATTAAAATCAGGTATAAGTTTCTGGTCAGTCAGATAAGCATAGATACCGGCTATTCCCACACAGCAATACCCATCTTGACATGCTTTCATGGCTTTCTTTTCACCTTCTGTTATAAATAGCGGGACTGTTGAATCTTGTATTACCGGCCACTTAGCAGTTGGTATGTATAAATGATTGCTGGATTTTGAAGGGCTCAGATACTTTGCTGATTTCTTTTCATTATCATAAATACCGGCAATGTCTTCTTGGGTTATGGGCTTTGCAGGAGCGTCCAATTTGATTCTAACAAAATTAGACATAAAGCCATTATTCGTTGGATATGGTATTGCATAACCACTGGTATTGATATCACTTCTTTTAAGTAATCTATTAATTTCTGATGCACTAACTGAAAAGCAATTTGATGCAAGGATTGCATCTTAAATAGTCCGGTTTGACTGGACCACTTTTAGGCGGAAATAAGGTGTAAGAAGTGGTAAAAGGAAGAAGCCTAAAAGGAGGCCGGATGAGGAAGAAATTTGAAGCAACACTGAAGGCAAAAGTAGCAATAGAGGCATTGAGGGGCGAAAAGACAATAGCAGAATTGAGCTCGGAATATGGAGTACACCCGAACCAGATCGGCAAATGGAAGCAGGACCTGATACAGGGCGCGGCGGAAGTGTTCACAAAAGAGAACAGAGATAAGGCCAATATCTTAGAAGAGGAAAAAGACAAACTTTACAAAAATATTGGTAAGCTCCAGGTAGAGAACGACTGGATAAAAAAAAAGTTAGAGCTTTTACGATAGAACAGAAAAAATCGCTCCTTGACATAAAAGATGAAGTGTTCAGAATTCGACGGCAATGTGAAATACTTGGATTGAACCGGTCAACCAAGTATTACAAGCCAAAACCTATCAGTGAAGAAGACCTAGAGCTGATGAGGTTTTTGGATGAGCAACAGACAGAAACCCCCTCTTACGGGGTCATAAAAATGACAAAAGCAATGACGGACAAGGGGTTTGAAGTCGGGAAATGCCATATAAGGACATTGCTTCGGGCAATGGGTCTGCATGCGATTTATCCTGGACCGAACCTGAGCAAACCGCATCCTGAGCATGAGATTTATCCATATCTATTAAGGGAAACGGAGATAACACGGGTAAATCAGGTGTGGAGCACGGACATCACATATATCCGGCTCGGCCACGGATTTGTGTACTTGGTGGCGGTAATAGATTGGCACAGCCGGTATGTGCTGAGTTACAGGCTCTCAAACACCTTGAATGCTGATTTCTGCGTGGAGGCACTACGAGAAGCCCTGAAATATGGGACACCGGAAATATTTAACACGGATCAAGGCTCACAGTTTACGTCACAAGAGTTCATCGAGGAGCTCAAGAAAAGGAACATATCGATAAGCATGGACGGAAGAGGCCGCTGTCTGGACAATATCTTCGTGGAACGGCTATGGAGAACAGTAAAATACGAGAATGTATATCTGCATAACTACGAAACGATATTGGAAGCCCGAGAAGGCCTGAAGAAGTATTTTGATTTCTACAACAAAAGACGGTACCACCAGGCGCTTGGCTACTCGACGCCGGAGAAAGTATTTCTTGCTGGTTTTGCGGATTTAGCTAAGAAGGTGTCGTAAGCTATGAGCGGAGAATATTCCCAAGTAAAAGAGATCGATGGTGGGAGGGATCGTTCGCTTAAACGAAACGTGAGAAGACTTTCAGAACCAAAAACGAGTCAGAAAGTTTGTTTGCTTTTACACCTTAAACCATGATACAAAGTGGTCTAGTTTCTTTGGACTATTATATCTTACAACAGGAAATGCTCAATATCAGGCGAGAAAACACTGCCAGTATTGCA
>CAITZA010000159.1 GCA_903896745.1 uncultured Desulfomonile sp.
CGCCAAATGTACTTTTTGGTAATAGATCTCAAGGAAGGGAGTATTAGGAAGAAACCGGTTTCTTAACGACAGCCAACAAAGAACTTCCCCACGGTATGGACAAGCCACTGGTCAGCAAAAGTCGTTCGAGGCTGCAAATCGCCTTAAAACACTTATTGAGCGATGATGGAATCCGGAACTCATCCAGTTTCATTTTGCCGATACCAACTTTTTTTAAAAATCTGGAAAATATGACCAAAGGTAATAGCAATGAGATGAAAGAAACCATTTCAAGAATTTCAAAGCCGGACCGGACAAGTTTTTCTGACAATTCTACCTTGGTATATCGTCTCCTGTGGCAGGCGCGCCGGTCAGAGTCGCTCCAGAGGAAAGGGTGTTGGGGAACAGTAATAAGCGCTCCCCCTCCGGGTCTTACAGAATCAAACAAATTGCCGATTGCCAACACATCATTGTCGATATGTTCAAGAACATCAAATATCCCAACCACATCAAACTCGTGCCTGAACGGGGATCGCGTGAGATCCGCCTGAACCAGTTGTGACCGCCTGATACGGCGCCTGGCGAAATGCAGACCTTCAACAAATACATCGGATCCAACAAATAGAACTTTAGGGAATCTCTGCTCAAGATAACCTAAAACAACCCCGTTTCCGCATCCGATTTCCAGAAAATCAGCAGCATTATGGAAATAATTCTCCAGGGCCATGGCTATCAACATGGAACGGTGCTGAAACCAGAAATGATCATCTTCAAACTCCCGAAGCAGGCCGTAAAGATCAGGAGAGAAAACCTGACGATGGGGATCGCAGCTTGGGACACAAGGCATGGGACCATTCGGCAATTGGCTATTCTTTTCCTGTTCTGTCATTTTGCTTCATTTTATTGGTATCATTTGGATCAGGAAACGAGCTTGGAATGAATCTATTCAGTTGAAAACAATGCGCCGATTATATCATTGTTCCACAACGAAAATAAGGTCTCAGGGCCAGCATTCATATTTTCATACAGGATGGAATATGTAAAAAAATGCCTGGTCTCGGAAAGACCCGCACAGTCATGACATATCTCCGGGTTGGCATTCGGCGTCGCGAAAAAGTTTTGCCGGAATCAAACCCAAATTGAAGAAAGTATACCCTGGGAATATTCGTTCAGCACGGGAGGGGCGTGTTCAGAAGAAGTCGGCCCTCTGCCTTGTGTTGTCATCCCCGACTCGATCGGGGATCCATTTATGATGGGTTCTCGCTTTTGCGGGAATGACGGACCAAAACATGCATTAAATTTGCGTTTGTTTTTGAGAACAGACATTATGTTTGGCGTTGCTTGACGATGTTCATGCCGTAATGTAAAAAAAGTATTGTACAAGATGGAATGAAGGCCATCGATGGTGAGGTGAAATAGTTTGGACAATATCACCCTGATGATCACCGCCATAGCCCTGGGGGCAGACGCGTTCGCTGTTTCTGCTGCAGTATCGGGTGGGCTTGACCAGGTAACATTCAGGCATACCTTCAGGCTGACGTGGCATTTTGGTCTCTTCCAGTCTTTGATGACATTGATAGGGTGGTTTGGCGGGGCGGTGATTTCAGAATATATGCAGGGAGTGAATGACTGGATTGCGTTTGCGATATTGACAGGCCTTGGGGTTAAGATGATACTGGAATCCAAGGACTCTGAGGAGCGCATCAAGAGTTATGACCCAACCCGTGGCTGGAGTCTGATAGGGTTGTCCATAGCGACCAGCCTTGACGCCCTGGCGATAGGCGTATCATTCAGCCTGATCGGCATGACTATATGGGGCCCTGCGGCAGTCATCGGGCTTGCCGCGTTGTTGATGACATTTATTGGAACCCGGCTCGGGAAAAAGGCCGGCGCGCATCTCGGGGAATGGGCTGAACGTTTAGGGGGGACTGTGTTAATTTGTATAGGCGCCAGAATCATCTATCAAAACCTGACTTCCTGAACAACCCTTGCCTGGCCAACTGCCATGGGGTTGTCGAAAACGAGCATGGTCACTATTCGTAACATTCTGATCCTGGTCTTATTTCTACCTGTGTTTTTCCTCATGGACGCGGGGTGTCTGACTGTGTTTGCCTTTTCGAAGAATCATGCCGATAAACCCGTAATCCTGTGTTCTACAACTCAAATCGCTGATTTCACCAAAAATATTGTTGGAGATTCCTTTGATGTAAAATGTGTGCTTGCGCCAGGCGCCGATCCCCACACTTACATGCCGACTCCGAAAGACGCCCAGATTGCTGTTCACTCCACGATTTGCATCCAGAACGGTCTCAATCTGGAGGGGAAGAATTGGATGGCCACACTTGCCAGGGACGCCGGCAAGCCCATCATCACAGCGTCTGATGGAGTTACCCCTCTCGAACTGGAGAGCGACGGAAAGAAGATTACAGATCCGCACGCCTGGTTTTCTCCGAAAAATGCGGTCATATATGTCAGCAATATAACATCAGGTATCTCAAGGATCGATCCGTCTTTCAAATGGGAACTTGAAGCCCGTGCGAGGTTGTACCTGGCTCAGCTCCGAGCTCTGGACGCCTGGATTCGTCAAATGGTTCACGCAATACCGGTCGCGCAAAGAATTCTTGTGACAAGCCATGACGCATTTAATTACTTTGCACATGAGTATGGATTCAAGAATCAGGCCCCAATAGGGTGGTCAACCGGTTCAGAGATCGGGGCCGGTATGACTCCCGCCAGATTCAAGACAGTTGTAGAATCAATCAGGAACCTCGGTGTGAGGTCTGTTTTTGTGGAAACAAGCGTCAACCCCAAGCTTATACGTGAGATAGCGCGGGAAGCGGGAGTTAATATTGGCGGTGAACTGTATTCCGATTCGATGGGGGCGGAAAACTCGGCTGGTGAAACCTACATAGGTATGATGCGGGAAAATGTTCTCACAATAGTCAACGGTTTAAAATGAGGCATAGTCTGTAATGAGGCCTTTCGCTGCGATCGTTATCTGGATAGTTCTTGTCGGTGGTCTTTATTTCTACATGGAGTCCAGAGATCATGCGCCGGTATCGCACGCAACCCCCGTACAAATGGTCTCAGGTGATTACAGGTTAGTTCTAACCACCACATTTAATGCGGAAAAAGATCCTTTCGACCTAAAAACGGAATCCGCCACGGGTGACGCCTTTGTAATTAAACTTAATGGCCTCGAACTGATACGGTCAAGCGATGTCTTCTTTGCCGGTAAACCGGTAATTTTCGACAATATTGCCGGAATCAGAGTTGGCGCCAATGAGTTTCTGGTTGAGGCCAGTCCACCTCATGGCGCCGGCGGGATGGCGTCCGCGGTCAGAGTCCAGTTGTTTCGATTTCATGAAGAGATTTTGGACAGGACTTTCTGGGCTGATCCAGGAGCAAGAATAGTATCAAATTTCAAAATTCAGATTGAACCCGATTTATTACCCAGGAATCAGGATGACCACTGAACCAGCGAAAATACCGGCAATTGAAGTGGAAAACCTCACTGTGAGTTTTGGGCCTCGCCCAGCTTTGCTAAATGTGAGCGTGACTATCGATCAGGGCCTGCTGGTAGGGATAATTGGGCCGAATGGGGCCGGGAAATCTACACTGGTCAAAGCTATTCTGGGTTTTGTCAAACCGGATCTCGGAACTGTTCGCTTACTCGGGAGCTCTCTCGACGATGCCAAGGGGAGATTGGCGTATGTGCCACAAAGAGGGGCTGTCGATTGGGATTATCCCATAACCGTTTATGAAGTCGCCATGATGGGGCGCTATCCAAACATTGCGTGGTGGAAAGATCCCGGACGGCAGGACCACGAGATTGTCAACCAGGCCCTTGAAATGGTCAGAATGTCTGATTTCAAGAATCGACAGATAGGCGGTCTTTCCGGAGGACAGCAACAGCGTGTATTTATGGCGAGAGCTCTCGCCCAGGGGTCGGATATTCTACTGCTAGATGAACCTTTTGCCGGAGTGGACGCTGCAACTGAAAGAGCTATTCTGGATGTGCTCGAGCGCGCCAGGGCCACAGGCAGAACCCTGGTGGTTGTGCATCACGATTTGGCCACGGCAGCCGAATACTTCGACAGGCTTATGCTTATAAAACAGCGACTTTTTGCCTATGGGACACCACGGCAGGTGTTGAACCAGGATCTGCTAAGTGAAGTATATGAAGGAAAATTAAAAGTGTTTTCCGGTATGGGCAAGGCGGAGGAATGTCATGCCTGACATCATTTATTCAGCCTTTGCCGCTCCCTTGCGGGAAACCTTTTTCCAGAAGGCTCTTATTGGTGGTTCCATAGCAGCCATTGTCTGCAGTGTTGTTGGCTGTCTGGTCATTTTGAGGCGAATGGCTTTCCTGGGCGACGCCCTATCCCATGCCATGATTGCCGGTGTCGCCGGTGGCTACCTGTTTATGAAGATTTTATTCAACACAGAAGCTCATGCCCCCGCGATGTTGATAGGATCATTGATTGCCGCCCTGGTAACTGTGGCTTCCATTGGATTCGTTTCCAGGGTTTCACGAGTCAAGGATGATACCGCTATCGGAATCATGTATACAGGCGTCTTTGCAGGCGGGGTTGTTCTTGTTTCGGTCTTTCGTGGCTACATTCATATTGATTTGATGCATTTCATCATGGGCGATGTGCTGGGTGTGGCCGATTCAGACCTTTGGGTCGCAGCCATTTCGGCCGGAATAGTGCTTTCCATAATCATACTGTTTTTCAGGCAATTTCAACTAACCAGTTTTGATCCGGTTATGGCCGCATCCATTGGGTTGCCGGTAGCGCTCATCGACTACGCTTTGACCACATGTGTCTCTCTTGTGGTGGTGAGCGCAGTAAGCATGGTAGGCGTAATCCTGGTCGTGGGGTTACTTATAACTCCGGCCGCCTCAGCTTACCTGCTCAGTGACCGCCTCGACAGGATGATGATTTTGGCTGCAATTTTCGGAGTTACAAGCGTAATTGGAGGCCTGTATCTAAGTATGTGGCTCGACTCTTCCGGAGGCGGCGCCATAATGCTTTTCTGCTCACTACAGTTTATCGTAATTCTGGTCATAGCTCCAAACTACGGGATGCTTGCTCGATGGATGCGACTCAGAAATTCCTTGCCCCAACAACTTGTGGAAGATGTTCTGGTAGAATCCAGCCGTTTTGGAAAAACCGTTGATCTTAACCAGTTGCAACGGAAAATCTCCCATAGCAAAGCCGCTTTTACAAAAGCCCTTAAAGGAATGTCCCGTAACGGATTGCTGGAAATTAACGATAACAAACTGACACTTACCGAGGCCGGCTCGGTTGAGGCAAATCGTATTCTACGGGCTCACAGACTTTGGGAAGCATACATAAGTCATGTTGGCGCGGCTTCAGGTTCTGAGGTTCATCACAGGGCACATGAGCTCGAACATGTCAATGATGTGGAATCTGTTGATTACCTGGACGATTTGCTGGGACACCCAATATATGATCCACATGGAGCGGTCATTCCGGCAAGTGACTCTCATTGCTCGACAGGCGGTGAATGCAGTCTTAGCTATCTCAGGGAAGGAATGTCAGCGGAAATTATCGACCTTCCCGCTGAAGGTTCTGATAGCAGACTGAACAAGGGAACCAAAGTCACAATAGGACCCCGCAGGGAAAATCAGACCGAGTGGATAATTTTTCTTCAGGATGGTTCAAAGGTTGCTCTGGATCATGAAACCGCGGATGCCGTCAAGGTTCGAATTACATCCATTTCTTCTTAAAAGTTCTTGACATTCTGTTGGTATAGTTCGAGAGTTAGCTGTAAAACCGGCTTGAATAATAGTCAAGCTCTTTGTTAGAGTTATTATCTGAGATTCTACATCTGAAAAGGGGAAAAAGTGATACTGGATTTTCAGTTGCATAACCTCACCGTGGTTGAAGAGCTCGAAACGGGGTTGTGGCGTGTGACCCTTAGAGCCGAAGACAATCTCTTTGCTTCAACAATAATCCTGGATATCAAGGCGCCTGCCCTGGATATAAGGGCGATCAGTCTTGAAATAGCCAGGGACGTATTTGGAATGGTTCCGGACCTGACTGAGGCGGAGAAAAAACTGGTCGGAGTGAGGGTTGGGCCGGGAATGACCAAGATAGTGCGCGAAATTGTTGGGGGCTCGTCGGGTTCCGACAGGGTTGCAGAGCTATTGCTTGAAGCAATGGAAATGCTTGTCAACGCCATCACGGTTCCTGAGTTGAGGAAAGCTACCGAACTAGGCCCCTCTCAGCCGCATGGCGAACGAAATGACACAGTAACCGTTCTGAATGACAGGGTTATTGGTTTGGAGATGATACGCAGGCTGGCTTCGAATCCCCGCCTGAAAGATAGTTGCGCAGCGTTCAAAGGCCTGGATTAGGCAGAAATGATTTTCCGGATTTGACAAGTTATGGAGGATTATCTTGAAAAAGTCTTCTATGCCTCAATATTCCCGTGTCAAGACTTGCGGGGTTCAAAAACAGGGTTCAGACTACAGGGTCGTCAGCGGTATCCTGGAAGATGAGCTTTATGCAATGGAATGCGAAATATGTGTTCATTGGCCGGAACTGACTATAAAAACTGTCAATGCCGAAATGAAAAGATTTACCACTGAGAGATGCCTTCTTGCAGGAAAAGTATTTCGCGATTGTGAGGGGTGGCAAATTGATTCCGGGCTTGATGGAAGGATCAAGAAGGAACTGGGCCGAAATGGATGTCGTCACATGGCAATACTGATTGTTGACTGTCTGCATAGTCTGGTGAGGGCTGAACTTGCCAGAGAGTTACAGGCGGCATTGTTGGTCGATGCCGGTCTGGACAGAAAAGAGTTTCTGAATAACTTCCTGCATCGTAACCCAGGCTTGGGCAACTATCTGAAAATACACTAAAAAAGGTCATGACATGCGTTTGGATTTACATATTCATACCACACTCGGATCTGCATGCAGCTCAATGAGCCCTGATGAAATGATGAAATCGGCCCTGGAGGCCGATCTGGATGGGGTATGTATCACTGAACACAACCGGATATGGAAGCCGGAACAGGCTGATGGATTAAGCCAAAAGTATGGCATTGCGGTATTCAGGGGCATAGAAATCACCACTACCGGAGGGGACATTCTTGTGTTTGGCCTCGACGAGGAACCGCAAGGAATGATGACCCCGCATCAACTCAGACAAAGGGTAGATGAAGCGCAAGCGGTCGCAATAGCGGCGCATCCCTTTCGAGGGTTTTTGCTTTTTGGATTTGGCATGCTTCAGATGAGTGTTGATGACGCCAAAGATAATCCTACGTTTTCACAGGTTCATGGTCTTGAGATATGCAACTCAAAGGTTACAGACGAAGAAAACGAGTTTGCCCGAACCGTCGCAGAAATGATGGGGCTCATAAAACTCGGTGGTAGCGACGCTCATGACATTGATGGGGTTGGTTCCTGTGTAACGGTTTTTGACTCCGTAATCAGAAGCGACAACGATTTGGCCAGGGCCATACTTACTGGCAAATTTTCCCTCGAACGCTGCAAATAGATAGGATCAGATTTCTCTTTGTTTGTGAAAAAAGGAGTCCAAATGGGCGCGCAAGACATCAAGTGGTCCGCATGGACGAGGGACATGGAGAAGTTCCTGAGACTCAGAACCTTTCCTGTTGGCCTGAAATTGTACGAGAATGTCGATGCCCTTCAGGAGAATAAATGGTTGAGAAGACCTCAGGAGAAGCTTTCTCTCTGTCAGCTTATAACAATAGTGAGAACATTCGACTGGACGGTAGGTGGGGTAGCGGATGATCTGGTTACTCAGGGATGCGCTAGTGTGCTCGGACTATCGGAGTTGACTGATTTTGTAACAAGTGGGGAGATGCGCAGCAAGGTTTGGCTTGAATCCAGGGATGATGCTGCAGAATGTGAACGAGTGATTCAAAGAATCCCTTTTGGGAAGTATAAGGCTTTTTCTCTTGCCCCAACGGCTTACGACCCTTTTGTTCCGGATATGGTTCTCATTTACGGCAATGCCGCTCAGATGTCGCTTCTGGTAAACGCAATACAGTACGACAAATTTGAGCGGTTGACTTTTTTCTCTGTTGGAGAAACGTCCTGTTCCGATGTCATCGGTCGGTGTTTTGTAGATCAGGTCCCGGCTCTTTCCATCCCCTGCTATGGTGAAAGGCGTTTCGGACATGCGGCGGATGACGAACTGGCAATTGGGTTGCCGGTCAGGGATTGCGCCCGCATACTCCGAAATCTGGAGACGCTTTACAAAAAAGGGATCAGATACCCGATTTCACAGTATGGCGCCCAGGTGAGTCCGTTTGCCGCCCTCGACGCTGTTTACGGGTTTTCGGGTCAGACCGAAAAATAATAATTAGCAGCCCATTGTCCCAAGTAGCGATGTGTCATGAACCGGCCAACCTATGCCGGTAGCAAGACGCATCGCTGCGTAAAAAGACGTCCGGTCGTCAGGCTTTCCCTGAATCCTCCTTATCCTTGAGATTCAGCGTTTTTCTCACCAACTCTTTTTCGTGATCAAAGTTGGTGGTTCTCTGTATCATTATTTTTTGCGCCATGACCGGTCCAGCCCCGTGCCAGGTTCCTACACCATGCTGTCCCGCTGTCCAGTTCTGAAGAAGCTTGTGAACTTTCATAATGTTTTCGGTGGGCTCATCTGAACCAAAGCTGTAGAATTCTTCGACAAAATCTTTTATTTCAGGAGTCTGGAGCTCTTTCAGCGACGGCATGGTAACTATCAGGCCGCCCCCTATGTCTCCAGCCAATGCCATGACTCGCCAGAAAGCGTCACAAATATTTAGCTTTGCAACGTTTCCCATCAGTTCGTCGGGCAGAAAGACTCCCGATCCAATCGGGTCTTCCGATCCGAGTCTTGCGGATGCAAGACCGCATGCCCTGCCGGTCTCTCTCAAAACAACCATCTCGGTCAACTCGTCGTTTACATGCGGGACATTTTCAAGGCCTTTGTATTCCTGAATGAGTTTGCAGGCGCCTATGATCTGGTTCATGAATCCTACCTTGCATGTCCCGCCGCATGTCATCCTGTGAGTTCTGGCAAAGCGGGAAACCAGCTTGAGAGAATATTTTGTTTCGCCACAATGAAAAACTCTCTCCCATGGAACAAACACATTGTCAAAAATAACCATGGCGGTTTCGCGTTGACCAAATACCGGGTTACCTAGTTCGTAAGGATCATTGGCCATGTCACGTTCAGCGGAGAAGGGTGAATACTGGCAAACGTAAGTTATCCCTTTGGAATCAGACGGAATAGCGAATGCCAGGGCATAATCCTCTTCATCTGCTGATCTTGCGCCTTGTGGCAGCGCCACCAGTTCATGGCTCGCATAGGCCCCGCTTATATTGATTTTGGCGCCTCTGACCACGATACCGTCACTGTTCTTGTCCACCATTTTCAAGGACAAATATGGGTCGGGCCAATCGACCGCCCTTTTCATTCTATGCCCACGCGGTTCTGTTAACGCTCCTGCTACAGAAAGGTCATTCCTCTGAACCATTTTAAGGTACGTGAGGAAACGCTCATTATAGCTCGTTCCCAGATCACGGTCCATTTCCCACGTGGTGGCGGCAAGGGCGTGAAACGCATCGTAGCCCACACACCTGTATATGCAGGTTCCAAGTCTCTCGGCAGTAAAGGTCCCTGCGCCCGCCTTGGCCACCAAGTCCTCAACACTAGCGCTTACATGCGTGTACCTGTTGACGCGTTCCTCAACAAGGGGCGAAAAGCATGACATGATCTCGGAATACCGACTGTCCAGAGCCCATCTGTAGCTGGCCTTGTTAGATTCAATCACTGTTCTGGTATTTGGGTTTTCAAAAATATTTTCTATACGTTTCCCATTCATGAAAACCCTTGGCCTAAGTTGTTTTATGCTTTCCTCGAACTCCTCCGGTGTCTTGAGGCCCATTTCACTTCCTCCTAATTTCTCTTGCCACCGATGAAAAATATTTCCGTAAAAATATCAAATTCGTCCCCGCAGTCCTTTTCGATCGCCCCGTGCCTCACACTGAGAACCAAGGCCTGAACCGAGTCCGCTCCATGCTTTCTCAAAGTCCTGGAAGCCTCCGAAATAGTTGAGCCGGTCGTGAAAACATCGTCCAGAAGCAAAAGACGTTTTCCCCTTATTTCTTCCGGTTTTCTGACTGAAAAAGACCCCTTCACATTTTCTATCCTTTGATTTCTCTTCAAACGGGTTTGTGGAAGCGTGTTCACGGTTTTATTCAGCGTATTCGTCAGAACCTCCACGTTAACGTTGTTTCCCAGTTTGATGGCTAGAATCGCGCACTGATTGTATCCCCTCCTTACCAATCGACGGTCATGAACAGGTATGGGAATGATTGCGTCCAGTTTTTCATCTAAGAAATGTTCCTGAAACGTTTTTGTGAGATAAGAGGATAGTGTTTCAGCCAAAAAGAGTGAACTCTGAAACTTGAACTTGAGAATTCCACGTCTGATGACACGGGAATAATAAACCGAAAAACGGGCCTTGTCGTATAATGGCTTGTGTTCAAGGCATTTTCCACATCGACCCTGAGAGCCTGATTGTAATCCGGGAACGGGTAAGCCGCAGTGATTGCAAATGGGGCCTTCGACAAGGTAAATGTCTTTTGCGCATGATTCGCAAACAGATGAATCAGAGGTCACGCGTCCTGTTCCGCATAAGATGCAGACAGGCGGAAACAGCAGGCCCCCGATTGCCCCTAGCGCGTTCCTGAAATATTTTGAGGCGCCATATTCCATTTTCCCTGGACAGGACTGCAAAATGTCGGTTGCACGAATAAAATCGATGCCTGTAAGTCAACTAAAGCAACTCGTCCGGGATATGTCAACGAAAACAACTCGCAATTGACCAACTTGATGTCTTGACAGAGAGGAACGTATCTCAGCATGAAATCAATTATCACATTGACTACGGACTTTGGATCTCAAGACGGGTTTGTCGGTCAGATGAAAGGCGTAATCCTTAGTAGAAATCCCTGCGCGAACATCATCGACATCACGCATGACATTCCGCCATATTCAATTCTGGAGGGAGCCTTGGTACTGAAAGGCGCAGTAGGGCGATTCACTATTCCGAGCATTCA
>CAITZA010000160.1 GCA_903896745.1 uncultured Desulfomonile sp.
AACTCTTACACTTTACACCTGCTAAAGCGCGCCCGTAGCTCAGCTGGATAGAGCGTCTGACTACGGATCAGAAGGTCGGGAGTTCGAATCTCTTCGGGCGCACCAATAAATGCAACAAAACAGCCACCTAACCGGGTGGCTTATCTATTGTTAGGGGATTGGGCTTTTACGAGATCATACGCCGATTTCTTTCATGATGACTCCCGATTTGGCTTGGTATGTGATTTTTTAAATGATTGCTAACCCCTGAAACAGCAAGTTTCCTTGAGTTACCCAGCTAAGCGGCGACAGCAGCCTTGTCAAGTTGTACCTATTATCCATCGTGGGCAGATTTGCCTCAAAGTCTCTTTGCTCAGTTTTCAGGATTGGCATCAAACGGATGGACTAAAATCTGGATTGGCTTTTAGGCTGGTCACACTGTTGGTCAGTCTTTGGGTTGACATTCATAATGGTGGTAGCCGGGGCATCGGTATGCATTGCCGCGTGGCTGGCACACCGTTATTATATGCATGCTAAAGGCAGTGGAATTACACAAATTGAGGCTGCTCTTAAGGGAGGAGCTACGGAACAGCTCATGAAAATGTTTGTGTTTCTGGAAATCAATGGGTTATAATTATCAAACAGCTCGCGCAAACAAGACCTGACAGGACTGTTTCCCGTTTCTTGATTCAGGTCACTACAATTATCGATTACTCTTTTTATGAACTGCATTTCCTGATTCATTTCAGGACCAGGGGTGTGTGAACAGGTATGAACGCAAGGACTCTCTTAAAACAGTCCATACCGCCGATATTTGTGCCATTTCTCAGGAACATTTATAACTGGACTCAAGAGAAACTCACCGGCACATCCAACGAGATGAAGTACGTTAAGGACGGCTGGTCATATCTTGAAAAACATCCCGAAGTCAGAGGTTATAATGTTGCGGATTGGATCGAGACATGCAAGAAAAGCTTACTGGCTTACAAGGAGATTTCGGGACGGACGGATCCCCTTGTGCCCTTTGGACAGGATCTGACATCTGACGACGCTATCATTGACCATAACAGAATGATGTTGCTAGGCTATTCGATGATGCTCGCCTCACGTGGATCGGATTGCGTGTCCATACTTGATTGGGGCGGAGCTTTGGGGCACCTGTATTACATTGCGAGAGCAATGCTGCCTGAGAGAACCAGGATTGATTTTCACTGCAAGGATGTCCCGTTGGTTGCGGAACATGGTTCAAGATATGTCGGGGATATAAGTTTTTGCGCTGATGAATCATGTTTGGCACGATCGTACGATCTGGTAATGGCGCATGCTTCGCTTTATTATTCTGAGGATTGGCAAGAAGTTTTTTCAGGTCTGGCTAAATCTTCTCATGGTTATTTGTTATTAACAAGGATCCCGTTTGTTACAGGGGTTCCATCGTATGTGTGCCTGGAGAGACTTTACCGTTTTCATTACAACGTGGAGGCGCTATGCTGGGTTTTGAACCGGATGGACTTTTTAAATGAAGCCAAACGCCTTGGTTTGGAGCTTGTGCGGGAATTCATTACCGGGCAGGCTTATAAGATACCTGGAGCGCCAGAGCAGCCCGTATTCAGGGGGTTCCTCTTTCGGACAGACAACCCTCAAAAGTCACAACAAAAAAGACCGAAGCTATCGTAATAAAATGATTATTTGCTCTAGTTGATACAAAATCCAGAGAGCTTAATATTATACCAGGGATCAAGCCAACTTATGTATAAACAGTATTTCAGGAACAACCTTGCGATAATATTTTCGGACTTTCTTCTAACTCTTCTGACTCTTATCATAACCGCGTTCTTTCGTCCCTATCTGCCCGGGGAAGAGTTGGCGGCGTCAGAGGTAATACCACACTACTCCATTTATATCTTCACGCCGTTATCTCTTCTTACAGTATTCACCGTTGCAGGCGTGTACAATTTCCGTTCCATTCCAAAACTTGTTGATCAGATGCGTGGGCTTTTTTTTTCGTATGCGGTCTGGGGCTGGTTTCTGGTGGGCGCCCTTTATTTTTCATTCAGGGAGACATCCCGTCTTCTAGTAGTTTATTTTGCCATTCTCAATTTTGCTGTCCTCATCTTTTCGCGTTATTTTCTTTGGAAATTTCTGGTCAAGGCTGAAGATAACCTGAATGCGGCCCGGGTAGTTATTTTTGGGACAACGCAGAGTTCCTGCAATCTATGCGACATGATCCTGAAAGGCCTTCCCGGAGGGTATCAGCTTGTGGGATTCTCGGATTTCGCGGAACCTGATGAGGCGCCCACTGACGCGCCTTTTTTGGGAACTGCCGATATATTGCCGGACATTATCAAAAAGAACAAAATTGACATAGTAATCGTCTCGCTGGATCAAACCAGCCTTTCATGCGTCAGTCAGTTGGTGACTGAGTTGATCAGGACGCCTGTCAGGGTTTTGTTAACCCAGGACTACTCCAGCTTGCCCTTCCTCGAACTGGAAATTGAAAGAATTGGAAACGTCGTTATGGTCGGCATACTTGAGCCGGTCATAAACGGCTGGAACAAACTTTTCAAGAGGACTTTCGATCTGGTTATCTCAACTCTCGTGTTAATGATCTTATGGCCATTTCTTATCATCATCGGCCTGGCGATAAAACTGGATTCCAAAGGACCGGCAATTTTCACGACACGCCGGATTGGCAACGCAGGGAAGCCGTTTACGATGTACAAATTCAGGACCATGTTTACGGGGGCTTCGGACTTTCTCGATACCGTTCCCGTAGTAGACAGTCAATCCAGGAATATATTCAAACTGAAAAATGATCCCCGGGTTACACGTGTCGGAAAATTCCTGAGGAGATGGTCACTTGATGAATTGCCTCAACTCTTCAATGTGTTCAAAGGTGACATGTCGCTAGTCGGGCCACGCCCCGAACAGCCCTTCATAACCCAACAGTATGAACCGTGGCAGTGGCAGCGCATCCAGGTTCCACCGGGGATCACCGGGTGGTGGCAGGTCCACGGCAGATGCGAACTCCCCATGCACCTGAACACCCACCTCGACACCTACTACGTCGCAAACTACTCCATTCTTCTCGACATTAAGATACTATTCCTCACAATTTTTGAAGTAATAAAGGGACGTGGCGCATATTAGGCAGGCCCGCTGATTGACGGATGATAGTATTTAAACGGGTCGTTTATGCCTGGTACTATTTTTAGAACGCGTTTGTCTGGTTTATATGAAACTTCTGACGGATTGTCGCATCTGCCCCGGTAGAAGTGTTTAAATCGCATACTTTGGTTTGGCGATATAAAAGTGTTATTAATTTAGTAAATATTCGTTATCACACCTGGAATCTCCGGGACATAAAGCCCAGTGGTTGGGATGTATTCTGGCGTGTTTTTTTGACCAACATCAACGTTCGCTTGTCAAGGCGAACGAAGAATTTTTGCCAGAGGACTTTATTTCGGAGACACAATGCCTAACCGATAACCTTTTTTGTAAGTCCTCCGGATTTAAAGCCTCACAACTGGAGAGTGAATTTTTTGGACGATCAATCTCCACGATACGGGTGAATTAGTATGGAGGACATCATGAGAACAAAATTATTCAAAAATAAAATTAAAAGCTATTCATCGCGTGTTACGCTTGAACAGCTTGAAGAACGTATAGTGCTCGATGCGTCAGTTCCAGCCACAGCACTGGACAACCCGGAGAACGCTCCAGAGACACAGGTCGAGCAAAATCCCGGCAATTCAAATGCTCCCGTAGCTCAGACCGCCCCCACCGAGGCGGCGGCTGAGGCTTTAAATTCGAATAATCCGGTCAGTCAAATCTTTAACGGCGATACACACAATGTCCTGGTATCAAACGACCTGGCTACTGTCGAATCTTTAGCTCCCGAACCGGTCAGGGCCATTGTAGTATCATCGGACATTCAGGACAGGGACGATCTGATTGGCGCCATTCAGGGTAATGTAATTACCATTAGTTATGATGCAGGGGCCTCAAATGCTGGAACAATTCTCTCAGCCATTCAGTCCGCTCTGGCCGGCCGGGTGGTTGACAGCATCGGTTTTGTTTCCCATGAAAACGGCGCAGGCGCCTTCAATCTCACTAATGGTCTCTCTGTAAGTCTCGAATCACTGTCGGCCGATTCATCATTACAGGGCTTCTGGTCGTCCGTAGGCCAATTCGTAAAACAGGATGGCCGCATTGACATACTGGCGTGTGATGTCGCGTCATCACCGGAAGGACTCCAGCTTGTTTCACAAATCGAAAGCCTCTCCGGAAGAAACGTGGCTGCTTCTTCCGACCTGACAGGGAACCCCGAATTCGGAGGAAACTGGGAGCTTGAAACTGACAGGATTGCTCTGGTTCCCGCGTATTTTGACCCGGATGAGATTCTGAAATTCGACGGGCGTCTCGCAGCCTTCAACTTGAACGGCGTTAATGAATCAGGCCTGACATACACGGAAGGATCAACAATCGACCTCGATCCAGAAAATAATATTCAGCTCAGTAGTACCCAGAATTACACCGCTACACTCCAATTGAACGATTTCGCCAACGCAGGGAGTTTGTTTTCAGGTTCGGGGAGTTATGACCCGTCAACAGGTATATGGTCGTTTACCGGAAGCAAAACACAGGTACAAAACGCCTTGAGAGCAGCTTCCTTCGATCCGAATGATGACTATGACCAGCCGGTCAACATTACACTTATCGTTACAGAGAATACCACTGGGGATGGGGTGGAATATTCACAAACACGTAACATCAACCTCGGTGTTGTGCAGACGCCTGACCCACCAACTCTGAACATAGCCGACAACAGCTTTGTTTTCACAGTTGGCGACACTGACCCTGTGGAAGTTGGCGCCGGATCAAACATAACCGTGAGCGATCCTGACACCGGAGACACTCTGACCGCAAGGTTAACATGGGATAAGCTTGCAGGATCTCTGGTATTCAATGGAGGCTCAGATAATGATGGCAGTCATGAATTCACCGGAAACCAGGACGACGTCAACGCTTTCCTGAACTCAGTGGCGTTTGCTCCCAAGGCCGGCTGGGGAAAAGACACCAAGCTGACCGTTAGCGTCAAGGATTCAGATGGTTCGGGTTTTGACGTAACAAGGGATATCCTCCTTCAGAAGAATTTTCAGACCACCGTTGAAATTCCTTCAAATCTGAACGCAACGAGAAGTTATGTTGAGGGCTATGACCATGTGTTTTTACCGGCCCTTAAGATCCTGGACAAGGACGCCAATGAACAGGTAACCGTGAAACTCACACTGGATAACCTTGAAGCCGGGTTCCTGACATCCAAGTCCAATTACTCCAAGGACGCTATATATGATCCGGCTACGGGTGTATGGCAATACACTGGAACCGTGACCAAGGTAAATTCAATGCTGGGCAAGGTTGTATTTGTGCCCGGTTATGACAATGACAACGATGTCGATTCACACATTGCGGTAGAAATTACGGATGGGAAGTCAGATCCGGTCACAGGTACCATTACCCTGGATATCACACCTGTGAACGATCAACCCGAATTTCTTATTAAACCGTCTAATGTCATAAATTACAACGAAAACTCGCCGTCCGTCTTGTTGGGGCCAATTCAGATAACTGATCCGGACACCGGTGAAAATGATATTACGGCTACCGTAAAGCTGTATGACATATCAACAGGTTCTCTGGATTCTTCCACTGGAGGCTCATATTCACCGATCAAGATCAACGGGCAATGGGTAGGAGTATGGTCTGTAACAGGCACAGCAGGCGAGGTTAATACTGCCCTCAACGGTCTCAGGTTCATACCCTCACCGGACAATGACAGCGATTCATCATTGAGCGTTGAGATTACGGATCATGGCGACAATACCGTGATTCGCAAGGAATACTTTTCGCTGAATGTGATTCCGGCCCCAGGGCAGAATGACCCCGTAGAGGCAAGTTTCCACATCAACGGCGCATCCAAACCGTTAAGCTTTATGCCTACGGTTGAATACAAGGAAGCATTCACAAACATTTATCTCCCGACAATCGTTGTCAGCGACGATGACCCCGGAGATAAGGTATCCGCCACATTCACACTGACAAGCTCAGGCATCCCACCGTCCGCTATGCATGACGTTGTCGGATACATCGAGTCTTATGGTGGCGCAAAGCCATTGAATTATTTAGGAAATGGCGTGTGGGAGCTGAAAAACCTTAGCGTTGAACACATGAATTATGCTCTCGGACACCTCAAGTTTCAACCTGATTATTACAATGACCACAATGCTGTGCTGCATGTAGACATTACGGACGGGAACGGAACCATTGGTGGAGACATCATGTTGAAAGTCAAGCCGGTTAATGATCAGCCGGTTTTTACGGATACGCCTGACTCAGTGATAAAGTACAATGAGGATGCTCCTGCTTTCGCTCTCAAGTCAGTGAAAAACGGCGTGGATCATTTCCTTCAGGTTGATGATCCAGACACCAATGAAAAACTTACCGCTACCATAACCCTGGATGACAAGACCTCCGGCAGTTTCATATCCGACTATAATTTCGGGGGGCCTAAATCGATTGTCAGTAATGCTCAGGGGATTTGGACAATAACGAACAAAACGGTTGAAGAAGTCAATCTGGCGCTTCAGAACCTAAAATTCGTTCCGGATGCGGACAATGAGCAAGATTCATGGTTCTCCGTCCAGGTCAGGGATGGAGGTGAAAATGGAACTTTCACACAGTACCGTGAATTCACTCTCGATGTGAAGCCAAACAATGACCAGGTACAGGTTAACAATCCTGCTGATGTTACTTATGCCAACATGAACAGCCCGTTAAAAACCGAACTGGCATTGCCGGACTTAAAGGTTAGTGACAAAGACGCCAATGAGATCGTCAAGGCTACCTTCAGCGTAAATATTGGGCCGGAATACGCCTCATTGACCCGTTTCTCAGGGTTACAGGATAATCTTTACAATTCCGTCAGCGGGGAATGGGTATATGAGGGGTCCCTGCAAAACCTCAACGCAGCGATAAAAGATCTAAAGTTCGTGCGTGAGGACGGTTTTCTGATTCCTCCGGGAGACTTTTTAAGTGGTGGGGGAACTTCCATCTCTGTGAAAATAGAGGATGGCCTTGAAAACGGAACATTACCGATAGAAGGCATCATTTACATAGCTGAGAACCGCAGTTTCTGGGAACTAATCCAGTAGTATGTCTCAGGTAAACAATCCAGGGAGATCATGAATTTACCCGTCAGGAGCGTTAAGTTCCTGACGGTTTATTTGGAGAGGTATTGGGAGCTGAATCAAGTTCTTGCAAAATCCTCGACCCACATGTTTCAATCTCGTCCCAAAGCTTACGAAACACTTTTGAAGCGTCTGCCGGATTGACATTCTGCAGGTTCTGGATTATCATCGACTTATAAAATGAATAATCTGGCGCCGCAATCGGATTACATCCAGCGGCCTCTCAGGAATGCCCGCAGGTCGGTTTTTTAATTTTCGGCACGGGGTTTACAGAATTTACGAATGTAAAGATGAGGGGGGAAGCCGTGATAACAAAATGGTTCAAGCCCAGGGTAAAAAATTATTCTTCACGCGTTACTCTCGAACAGCTTGAAGAGCGAATAGTTCTAGACGCTTCCGTTACTGACAGTTCAATAGAAAATCCTTCAAATACCGATCAGATTTCGATTGATCATTCCGTAGCTGATCAGGGCGCCTTGGAGTCCCAGAATTTGCCAACACAGGCGAGCGCTGAAGCCTCCTCGGGCGATAGCCAGTCGTTAGCGATTGTTTATGGCCAGGAATTGAGCCAAGTTTTCCTTGCCAGCGACCTCAGCGTAGTTGAGTCAGTCAGTCTAGCGCCTGTGGTTGAAACTCCATTGCGCGCGATAGTGGTTTCAACCTCTATTCAAGGGGCCTCACACCTGATTGAAGCCACCAATCCGAACGTCATTGCTATCAGTTATGACACATCGACAGGGTCACCTTCCGGGTTGCTCGATGCCATACACAACTCGCTTGGTGGACGTCAAATTGATAGTATCGGTTTTGCGCTTCATAACCTGGGGGAAGGCCAGTTCCATCTTGCCGGGGACTACACGGTATCTCCATCCACGCTTCTCGGGCAGACCGAATTGCAGGATTTTTGGCGGGGTATCGGGGGGGCGCTTAACCAGAACGGTCGCATTGATATGCTGACATGCAATCTGGCCGCCACTCAATCAGGCTCTCTTGTCATTTCACAGCTTGAGCAATTGACCGGCCATCAGGTCGCGGCTTCTGATAACCTCACCGGAAGCGCGGCAAAAGGCGGGGACTGGATCTTGGAAACTGGTGGGATTGACCTGGTGTCCACCTATTTCTCGCAGGATCAACTCATCGATTTCAGTTCGGTTCTGATTGCTGA
>CAITZA010000161.1 GCA_903896745.1 uncultured Desulfomonile sp.
GGCTGGGGATTTCAATGTGGACATCTGGCAAAAGTCATCGATAGTCGGTGAAATAACTGATTTCATGATAGATTGCGTAACAACAAACCTTACCATATAACCCATAGCCTAGAATTCCGAAAACTATTAACAGTGTTTGTCTTACTTGGCATAAAAATGGAAAAAGACTGGCGGAGAGAGAGGGATTCGAACCCCCGGTACCCTCACGGGTACAATTGATTTCGAGTCAACCCCCTTCGGCCTCTCGGGCATCTCTCCGCTATGGGTGTGTCAGAGTTCACTGTTTTTTTCGCAGACTTAGGAAGAACTGTTTCATCAATATGGTAGCCTGATCCTCAAGTAGCCCTGACACGACCTCTATGCGGTGGTTTAGTCTGGGATCATGAGCAAGATCGAAAAGGCTTCCGAAGGCCCCCCAGTTTTTGTCCTGAGCCGCATACACGATTCGCGGAACCCTGGCGTGCAAAAGAGCGCTGGCGCACATGATGCACGGTTCCAAGGTAACATAAACGGTCGAATAGAGCAATCTCCAATCGCCCAATAATCTGGCGGCTTCACGTATGGCTAGTATTTCAGCGTGGGCCGTCGGGTCGTGATTCATTTCGATTCTGTTATGAGCCTGAGCGAGAATTTGATTGTTGAGTGTAACAATGGCGCCGACCGGCGCTTCACCCAGGCTATATGCCTTCCTGGCGAGATCCATGGCCCTGAGCATGAACGTCTCATCCTCACCGGTAAAGGATCTCGGCCTTGGACCGATTCTGTCAATCAACTATAGCTCCTTTGTCAGCGGAACTTACCATTCTTTCGTATCTTGCAAGGTATCCGTGATTAATCTTTTTTGAGGGCGATCGCCATGCGGATTTTCTTTTTGCGAATTCTTCTTCGCTAATCATCAGGTCCATTTTTCGGGCTGGGATATCTATTGAAATTTTGTCGCCCTCCCTGACCAGCGCAATGGGTCCACCGTGAGCGGCCTCCGGAGAAACATGCCCAATGGCGGCTCCCTTGGTGCCACCGCTGAAACGGCCATCCGTGATAAGCGCCACCGAATTGGCGAGTCCCATTCCGACCAGTGAGGAGGTGGGGTTCAACATTTCCCTCATTCCGGGCCCCCCGCGAGGCCCCTCATATCTTATGACAACTATATCACCCGGATTTATCGATCCATTCAGGATACTTTCCACCGCCTGTTCTTCTGAGTCGAAAACTCTGGCCGTTCCCGTGTTGACCAGCATTTCGGGAGCTACCGCGGACTGTTTTACAACAGCTCCGTCAGGCGCAAGATTGCCATAAATGATAGCTATTCCACCCCGAGGGCTATAGGCTGTTTCGAATGTTCTTATCACTTCATCATTCTGAACCGCGGTTGTGGCCAGATTACTGCTGAGGTCTTTGCCCGTAACGGTCAATACCGTGGTGTCAACCAGGGATTTTTCGGCAAGTCGCTTCATCACCGCCTGAACCCCTCCAGCCATGTCAAGGTCTTCCATGTGATTGGAACCGCCTGGAGA
>CAITZA010000162.1 GCA_903896745.1 uncultured Desulfomonile sp.
ATGGAAAACCTTTAATATGCCATAGCCAGAGGGATAACCTCTGGGAAAATTTCTCATTCAGTTTCCTGGATTGGCCTAAGGCAAACAACGCGGCCATTCCCAGGAATACGGAATTTAATGTAAGATTTAATGTCAGGGCCATCTTTAGGCAAAGTTCACTCGTCCTTCCGTACATCTTCCTGAAAAACGCATACCGGGAGCGATAATATTCAATACGTGGAGCAGCCTTGTATGTTTTTGCCGTAGCCCCCTGGAGATGAACAGCCTTCGCGGCTGGATCGTGACATACCAGCCAGCCGGATTTTCTCATCCGGAAAGACAGGTCCGTCTCTTCAAAGAAAAAGAAATAGTCTTCATCAAAACCCCCCATTGTTTCCCAGGCGGTTCTTCTAATCAGAATTACCGCTCCTATAAGTGTTTCAACTTCTACTGGGCGGCTTAATTCAAGATTTCTGTTTGGGTACCGTTTGGGAAACAGTATTTTGAGGACACCTCTGCCTACGAGTTCAGTCAGGAGTGTGGGGGTTGCCTCATAAGACGTTTGCCGGCTACCATCCCTATTCAGCAACTGAGGGCCTAGCATTCCCACGGATGGATTCGCCTCCATGAAACTTACCATTTCAGACACACAGTCCCGCTCCAGCATGGCATCGGTGTTCACCAATAGTATCAAATCGCCAGTTGCGCTTCTAAACCCAAGGTTGTTTGCCCTGGCAAATCCCAGATTGCATTTGGCCTCTATTATTCTTACCTCCGGAAAATTGGAGCGAACACCTGAAACAGATCCATCACTGGAACCGTTGTCCACAACTATAACTTCCAGAACCTTGGGGCTTGCGGATTGGTAAATGTGCTTTAGACAGTCCAGCAGGAGGCCGGAGGTATTTCTGTTAACAATTATTATTGTGAGAATTTCTGATGGGGGATAAATCATTTATGTTGTTCTAGGTCTCGGAAATATCTTACGGATACTATCCTCCAATGCTGTTCATTCCGACAGACTGGCTGGAAAGCTTTTGCGCCCTTCCCACCGGCTTGGAGTTAACAGCGTTTCGTATGACGCTGGCGATGGATTCCCGACTCGCTCCCGAACGAAGGATGGACCTCAAATCTATCTCTCTGGAGCTTAACAGGCACGGGCGCAAAGCTCCTTTGGCGGTAAGTCTGAGCCGATTGCAGTCTCCGCAGAAATGCCCGGTCACCGGGTCAATAACTCCTATCCTTCCCTGCGCCCCCTCGAGATGAAACATGCTTGCAGGCCCATCAAGCGGGCTTCGATCATCGGGTATGAGCTCTCCAACATGTGTGCGGATCATATCAAGGGCTCTCAACGCGCTAAAAGGATCAGGGGAGTTGGCAGGAGCGTGTTCTCGTCCAAATGGCATGCGCTCAATAAATCTTACGTCTACCGGTTTACGAAGCGTGATTCGCGCAAACTCAGGCACATCAAGCTCATTTACATCCTTTAGAAGAACCACATTGATCTTCACATGGTCAAATCCACACTCTAGCGCTTTATCTATGCTCTCCAAAACCGTGTCAAGCATGTCAATGCCTGTAATAGATTTGAAAACGTCCCGCCTTAAGGAATCCAGACTGACATTGATCCTTTTGAGACCGGCGCTCTTAAGGTCCGGGGCCATCATTCCCAGAAGCGCGCCGTTGGTGGTAAGTCCAACATCTTCTATCGAATCTGTGGAAGTTAGTTTTCTGATAAAATCTACAACTCCACGGCGAACAAGAGGCTCCCCACCTGTCACCCTGATCTTGCGGATACCAATTTCCGCCGCCACATCGACTATTTTCATAATCTCTTCGTAGCGCAATATGTCTTCATGCGGAATTAACTGGACACCCTCAGGGGGCCTGCAATATACGCATCTGAAATTGCAGAGGTCGGTGATGGATACCCGCAGGTAGTCAATTGTTCTGTTAAATGGGTCTATAAGATAGTTTGTCATGCCCGTTGTGAATGAAAGACCAATGACTTCTTTCATTCGTCCTCAAATCATAAAATTAAAGGCCGATCAATTTTTTGACACTAAAAATAATAGACAATCACAGCTTGGCTATCAGGTCAACAATTGATGATGGGGTTTTCCCAAATAATCGTATGAGAGGCACTTTTCCCAGAGCTCCTCTGTCGAAAATAGCGTCAGGAACCTTTCCTAGTTCCTCCATGACATCCTGAACTCCCCAGGCCAATGTGCTTCCTTCCTCTTTCTGCAAATCGGGCGGAGTCCTGTTCCTGTCAAATTCAGCCACCTGATATCCGAGGGACTGAATTCTCTTTACCAGTGAGTCGGAATAGATAATGGTCATGGCGGCTCGGCGTTCGGGATCGTATTCCATGGCAGCCAGGACCAGATAATGTATTTGCCTCGATGCTCCGAACCTGGGAGACCTTAAGATGGCTATGGTGTTTACGAGTTGTATGATTCGGCCAGGAAAAGATGCGACATCATGAACGGATTCAGCGAACGGTATGGCATAGGCGAGGTTTGATTGAACCTCGGGGATTAAATGGCCAATGTTTAGACGTTTAAGTCTCTCAATTGACCTGTCGAGTTCTTCAATGACATTTGTCCGCTCTATTTCCCTGGTTATCGATGCAAAATGATTTAGAGGGCCTATACCCTGACCAATTCCAAGGGAAAACCGCAGAGCGCGGTACAGATAACCGCGGGCCTTATCGATACATTCCATCAAAGGCAATCCGCGCGCCAGAAACGTAGCAATAGCCGCCGAAAGGGTGCATCCTGTCCCATGCGTGTGTCTGGTTCGAACGCGATGCGTCTCAAATTCATAATCCTGAATGCCATCGTGCAATACATCTATCGGAGCGTTGGGCAAATGTCCGCCTTTAACCAGAACATACTTCGGTCCCATTTTCTGAATCTTCTTCGCAGCCTTTTTCATGTCAGAGACACTCGTGATTGAACGGCCAACAAAGGCTTCAGCTTCCGGAATATTGGGTGTAAGAAGGTAGCATTGTGGGAAAAGATGTTCGATCATTGACCTGTGAGCATCCGAATCCAGCAGCACTGCTCCACTTTTGGAAATCATGACGGGATCAACAATCAGTTTGCTGATCTGGTACTGTTGTATTTTGTCAGCGACTGTCCTTACAATTTCAGGGTTACCCAGCATCCCTGTCTTGACGCAGTCTGCGCCAATATCGCCGAGAACAGCATCTATCTGTTGAGCTACAAACTCAGGATCCATCATCCTGACAGCCTGAACACCCAAAGTGTTCTGGGCTGTCAGGGCCGTTATGACGCTCATCGCGTAACCACCCAGAGACAGAATGGTCTTGATGTCCGCCTGTATTCCCGCTCCACCACTGGAATCAGAACCTGCTATCGTTAGAACCTTGTTCATGGATTTCTCCGACGATTCCACATGACTTAAGCTTTTCAGAAAGTTAAACGCCTATTATAAACCAGGATCATGGATTATTCCATGTTCTTGGGCTACCTACGCTATGTTTTGTGTTTCTTCGGGTTCTGGGTTATAAATAGCACATCGTTCTGAATCACGCACAGTTTTATGCATTGCGAAAGTTCAGATATTTCCACCATGAAGTCGGTATTTTTTCTTTATTGTGGTATGGTCCAGCTTTATTTTAAAATGCGTGAGAATGGCTGACCGATTTTTCTTAGGAGCTTTCAGATTGAATGAGAGTCTGGTTAGAAGGGTAAAACCGGCATCGATACTGGTTGCCGGAGATGTCATGGTAGACGAGTATGTAATTGGTGATGTTGAGAGGATTTCACCTGAATCCCCTGTGCCTGTTTTAGTGGCGAGAGAACGTTTGCGGCGACTGGGTGGAGCCGGGAATGTTGTGAGGAATCTTGTGTCCATGGGCGCGACTGTCGCCCTCTTTGCCACCATCGGTTCAGACAACGCTGGGCAGTGGTTTAAAAAGCATTGCTACGAGATCAATGTTGATACGTTCTGGTTGAAAACCGACTTGTTGCGTCCTACGACGATCAAGACACGTGTGGTTGCGCGAAACCAGCAGATTGTTCGTATTGACGAAGAAAACACCGGCAGCATTCCGCCAGAAATTGAAAAAAAAGTAGTTGATGAAATAAAATCGGTTGTTCCTCAGGTTAAAGCGGTCATCGTATCTGATTACGGAAAAGGTTTCCTGACACCGAACATTCTCGAAACATTGTTGGCCCAAGCCAAGTCGGAAAATATACCGGTTCTGGTTGATCCGAAAGGCATGGATTTCTCCAGATACAAGGGCGCCACTTATATCACACCGAATGTTAAGGAGGCCTCGCTAGCGTCCGGCATAGACATACACGATCGGGAATCAATGGAGTTGGCTGGAAAGACGCTCCTCAAGCTGACAAACTCTGAGGGTATAGTCATAACCAGGGGCAGAGACGGTAGCAGCATAGTCACCGAAAAGTCTGTGGAGCACTTTTCGGTTAAACCTGTCGAAATCGTTGATGTTACTGGCGCTGGAGATACGGTGATTTCTACACTGGCGCTTGCCGTGGCTTCCGGCTTGAGTATCCAGGAAGCCATACAGTTGGCAAACCTCGCTGCATCGCTCGTGGTGTCAAGGTTTGGCGCAGCTACCGTTACTCTCGATGAGATTGCCGATTCATTGAAGACAGAACGTGAGGAACGCAAAGTCGTGTCGGTTTCGGAAATTGACCAGGCGCTCAGGCATCACAGGATTCAGGGTCGAACTATAGTTTTTACCAACGGATGCTACGATCTGTTTCACGCCGGACACCTGGAATTGTTGAAAAAAGCTGCGTCTTTTGGGGATATTCTCGTCGTAGGCGTTAACTCGGATAAGTCTGTCAAACGTATCAAGGGTCCACAAAGACCAATTGTGCAGGAATCTGATCGACTTGCCATACTCAGCGCTCTCAACTTTGTGGATTATGTGGCCCCGTTTGATGAGGACACCCCGTTGAATCTCATAAAGGAAGTGAAGCCTGATGTTCTGGTCAAAGGAGAAGATTGGAAGGGAAAGACCGTTGTAGGAGAAAAACAGGTAATGGAAAAGGGAGGTCGAGTCAAATTCGTCAAGCTGTTGCCCGGAATCTCAACCTCAGAGTTAATCCGCAAAATCAAAAAGTCTTGATAAGACAGTCTCGATTGTGATATTATCAAATTTATTTGTAAGTTATGATAGATAATTAAATTCTGATTTTACAGTGTGGGCATATTATTTTTCCATACTTTTCTAAAATGGTAGAACGGACTACATGCTAGAACGGTCATCAAAATTTGCCAGTCTCACATTACAGTCATATCGGAGTTTGGCTCTTGGCGGATCTTTCGTAATAGCGCTATATTTTACAAGCCTTTACAGTTATCTCCTGTTCCATGCGATAGCTGAAGTTTTTGCCATATCAGTATCCCTTTGCATCTTTTTCATTACATGGAATTCACAGGACTATATCAAGAATGGTTACCTCCTTTTTATAGGAGTTTCCTGCCTTTTCGTTGGCGCATTCGACCTTTTGCACACCCTTGCGTTTAAAGGCATGGGAATATTTCCGGGTTATGACGCCAATCTTCCTACCCAGTTGTGGATAGCTTCCAGATACGTTGAGAGTATTTCGCTGGTACTGGCCACTTTTTTCTTTAGTCGTCGCCCCAATTTGTCTTTAGAACTTGCCGGTTTTGCTTTAGCGAGCGCAATCCTTTTGCTTTCAATCTTTTATTTCGGGATTTTCCCGGACTGTTTCGTCGAGGGGCATGGACTGACACAATTCAAGATTGGCAGCGAATATGTCATTTGTTTCATACTGTTGGTGGCGCTGGTTTTATTGAACCAGAAAAAAGATCATTTGGAACCTTATGTTTTCCGGTTATTGGCCGGCGCCATATTAGTCACCATTTTGACGGAAATAACATTCACTTTTTATATTTCGGTATATGGATTCTCCAATCTTGCGGGTCATTTTTTAAAGTTATTATCATATTATCTCATTTACAAGGCCATAATAGAAACTGGATTGCGTCAGCCGTATTCATTGTTGTTTCGGGAACTTGACAATGAAAAGAAAAAACTTGAACAGGAAATAGCCCAGCGTGAAAGCCTGGAGCGGGCTCTGAGGAGGAGTGAGGAACGCTACCGTGTTGTTGCGGATTTTGCCTATGATTGGGAATTCTGGATAGATCCTGAAGGCAAATTTGTCTATACATCGCCTTCGTGCGAAAGAATAACCGGTTACCCCGCTTCTGAATTTCTGGCCAATCCCGCGCTTTTCGGAGAGATTGTCTATGATGAAGACAG
>CAITZA010000163.1 GCA_903896745.1 uncultured Desulfomonile sp.
TTATCTAAACTTTCAACCGGACAGGGCATACGGGATTCAGGTCAGGAGTATCGCCCCAAAGTCGGAGAGCGTGCCAGGATTGGGGGGAGTATTCCGGATCAGAGCCGAACTCCTTGCCAGCCCTCCCGGACTCAGACCCGGCATGATGGGCGTCGCCCATATTGACACGGAAAAGGCCAGCCTATACTACGCGCTTACCAGGCGAATCAGAATGAAACTCAATGAGATTGGGCTTGCCATCTAGGCAGGATTATTCCGGGGGGCAAGCGACGGATCAAAAATGGGAATACCTGTCTCCCCGGATGTTTAATGCGCCCCCAATTGTAATGTCAAAATCCCACCGAAGCCCTGAGACCTACTCCCCAATTGCTTCGCTGAAAATTGAAATTAAAATGCACATTGGGAACATCCGCATTATAGGCGCCAGTGAGAAGATCATTGGACGTGGCGTTAAGGATGTCGTATTTGGAATATACTGCGAGACGGATTGAGTCGGTAACGGTTATCGCTCCATCAGCAAAAGCATTGATGTAATATCCGGATGTAAGGACGTCCGATCCCTGAAAGCCTGGCATACCGCCTCTTCCGCCGATTGTTATGCCACCCACCACAGATTCCCGATAATTCACACTTCCAAGCAGTAAGGGAAAACCTGTGACTCCAAGCCTGAAATTGCTCGATGAACTTGGAGACTGACCCGAATACATGAGCCCTACGGTGGGTATGTATGAACTGAGGGTGAAATCCACCGAGTTTCTGCCACCGCCATAACCGTTGGTAGTAGATTCGGCGTTCACGAAATTGGTTGCGAAATTTTCGTATCTGACACCAAAAATCCCGACAATCGAGGCGCCAAAATCCATGGTGAGCGCGGCCTGCAGGTTGAATATCTGAGGCTTGGCCAACCATGATCTGTTCACCGGATCACTCGAAGCAAACAGAAGAGTCTCATCAGAGGGAGCGTTGAAACAGACCGTATATCCTGCCCCGATTCCCAGTCCATACGCACCATAAAGTCTGATCGGGGCCATTAGATCTATATTGATACCCTGCAGTTTATAATTCTGGCGAATTGAATTCAGGGAGCCCGCGGCTTGAGGGTTGACGGCGGTAAACAGGATGTCCGCCCCGGTGGCCGAACCCATATAACCCGTATACAGCGAAAGACCCCAATTCGAAAGGGCCCCGCACGACCACGTCGGCGGCAGACAGCATTGAGCATGTGACTGACCGGCACAGCAGAGTATCAGGATGGACACAACAGCAGGAATAACAAGTATCAACTTCCGCTTGATGGTGGCGGCGGTAAAAACCATAGGGCATGCATAACAATTTGTTTTCAAGACCACACCTCGTATGCGGGCGTCAGGCCAAAATCCTTGACCGGAACTTTGAATTCGGCAGTGTCAAAAGTGAAACATGGTTAATGCAGTTATAGCTGGAGAACGAAATTTATCTCATCCCGTACGCATTTCCCGCGCCTCGCCAATCCACACCTAAACGATAATATTAGTTTATATTTTAGCTTGGTTACCGATATTTGTCAAAGTATTTGATTAAATATATTGGGGGAAACATGGGTTAGGCGAATAAAATGGCGGTTTGTTGGAACCCCAAACCAAGAAAGGGTTACAGAAAGGAATCTGTAACCCTTGAGCGCTACTGGTAGCGGGGAGAGGATTTGAACCTCTGACCTTTGGGTTATGAGCCCAACGAGCTACCTGGCTGCTCCACCCCGCGGTATCTTTTTAATGTAACATGCTAGTTGGGGCAAGTCAAGGCTTAGGCGCCTTTAAATTTGAATTTTGTTTACGATATGAAAAATGATCCTGAAACCAGCCGCAGGAAAGCTTCAATCCTGCAGGACGACCAGGTTGTCCGCGTGGATAGCCTCGTCATAACGCCTGTAGCCGAGCACCCAGTCTATTTCCGCAGTTTGCCGGCCGGCTATCTTTTTCATCTCATCAGATGAGTAGTTTACCAATCCGACGGCTATTTTCCTGCCATTGATATCCGTCACATCGACGGCCGCTCCGTCTTCAAAACTGCCCTCGACTTCAACAATGCCGATTGGAAGAAGACTTTTTCCTCCGTGCAGGAGGACGTGGGCTGCGCCGTCATCGACACTTAGCGCCCCTTCTGGTCGAAGGTTGTAACGAATCCAGCTTTTCCGGGCGGACATTTTTTCCTTTGCGGGAAGAATGAGGGTTCCGCAGGGGTCTCCGGCGAGAGCCCTTGCTATTACATTTTCAACCTTTCCTCTGGTTATTATCATGGGAACGCCAGACAGTTGGGCTTTGGAAGCGGCTTCGAGTTTTGAGGCCATGCCGCCGCGTCCGACGCCCGAGGATGTCCCGCCGGCCAAATCCCTCAGTTCCGTGGTAATATTTTCTACCACAGGGATGAGACACGCGTCGCTGTTAACTCGTGGATCGCAATCCATCAACCCTTCGATATCAGTCAGTGTAATCAGTAAATCCGCGCTTGCCATGACCGCTACCAATGCGGACAGGTTGTCATTGTCTCCGAGCTTGATTTCATCGACGACAACGGTGTCATTCTCGTTGATAATGGGAACCACTCCCCACGAAAGCAGTGTGGTAAGCGTATTACGGGCATTGAGATACCGTTGCCTGTGCGTGAGGTCATCACGGGTGAGCAGCAGTTGACCGACCCTGATTCCATAACGTCCAAAGGCCTCGTCATAGGCTGTCATGAGCCTGCTCTGACCGACTGAGGCCGCTGCCTGCTTTTGAGGTATGGTTCGCGCGCCTTCCTTGAGCCCGAGCCTGCGCACACCGGCAGCTATAGCGCCGGACGATACTATAATGAATTCTTTTCCTGTGTTACGCGTCGCATGAATGTCGTCCGCAAGGTTTTTTATCATCTTGCGGTCAAGACCGTTTTCGGTGGTAACAACGCTTGAGCCGAGCTTCACCACGACCCGCCTTACATGACCCAGTATATTTTGACGTATGGATAAATGGTCCATTTTGAACCCTCTGATGACGAAACAGGATTCCTAAAGCTTCCTTAGTTTCTCGGACACAGCCAGGATCAGGTCACGAACCCCAAGGCCGGTCACCGCGGATATGCAATAAACCGGAATACCGGTCTCTTCAATCAAGGCCTTCAGGCGCCCTGCCGCCTCAGCATTCTCCGTGATGTCCATCTTGGTTATTATGGCGAACATCTGACGATGAAGCAAATCTGCCCCGTAGGATTCAAGTTCTGTCATGATGATTTTGAAACGTTCGATGGCAGGAGGTTCCATTGAGGGGGAAGGATCGACAAGATGCAGTAACAGACGGGTTCGTTCTATATGGCGCAGAAATTTGTCTCCCATGCCTGCGCCTTTGGATGCGTCCTTTATAAGACCGGGTATGTCGGCCATGACGAAGTCCCTGCCATTAGGCGCGCGCACTACGCCAAGCCCCGGAACCTTGGTGGTAAACGGGTAGTCGGCGATTTCCGGACGCGCATTGCTAACTCTGGATATCAATGTAGATTTCCCACTATTGGGGAGGCCCACGAGTCCCACGTCCGCTATCAGTTTGAGCTCGAGGCGTAACAGTTTTTCCTGCCCCGGATGCCCTTCTTCGACCCGACGTGGAGTCCGGTTGCGTGGAGTGGCAAATCGCGCGTTCCCCCTGCCACCGTCACCGCCTCTAGCAGCGACGTACGACATTTCAGGCGTGTCCAGGTCGTGCAGGAACTCACCCGTTTCCGCATCATAAACCAGCGTTCCGACCGGAATTTTTACAATGAGGTTTTGAGAGCTTTTGCCTGTTTTGTTGGAACCGGATCCCGGCGCGCCGTTTTTTGCGCGATAAAGTTGCTGGTACTGACAATCGAGCAGAGTGGTCATCATCGGATCGGCATAAAGGATCACATCGCCGCCTTTACCGCCATCTCCGCCATCAGGCCCACCCTTTGGAACAAAGGCCTCACGTCTGAAACTCAGACATCCGTTTCCGCCTTTTCCGGATATGACTCTTATGCGCGCTTGATCTACGAATTTCAATGGAATGCTTTAGGCCGATCGGGTAGAGGAGGCAATTAAGCCTACCCCTATTCCGACGGATATGAAGAGACCTTCGTGTGTGAAGGTCGGATGGGGACTCATTCGGTTACAGGCAAAACGGCCACTTTCTTGCGACCGCGATCCTTTACCTGATACTGAACCACTCCGTCAACGAGGGCAAAGAGGGTGTAATCCTTACCGAGGCCCACGTTTTCACCGGGATGTATCCTGGTGCCTTTCTGACGAACAAGTATGTTGCCTGCGCGGACAACCTGACCGCCGAAACGTTTGACGCCTAACCTCTGGCCTGGGCTGTCCCGACCGTTCCTGGAACTTCCGCCCGCTTTTTTATGCGCCATGGTTATACCTCCCTGTTTACGCTTCGGACGCGACTGCCACGTCAGGCGCGCCACTCATAACTATTGAATCTATTTTTAGAAGTGAATACCACTGTCTATGGCCCTGTTTCTTGTGATAGCCATGACGGCGTTTCTTCTTGTAAACTATTACCTTCCGGTCGCGCGCCGTCTTGACAAGTGTGGCTCTAACCGCTGCATTCTCAAGAACCGGGGTTCCAAGCTGCACATCGTCAGGCGCTATCAGAGCAAGGATTTGATCAAGTTCCACCTGATCTCCGGGCTCACCTTTTATCTTCTCAATTTTTAACTGATCTCCGGGGCTAACCTTATATTGCTTCCCGCCGGTTTGGATTATGGCGTACATGTTCAAGCCTCCATAAAATGTAACAAAATATAAGACCATTATTGTTTACGCATGTCAATAAAAAAATCACGATTTCAGCGAACCATGAAACCGACCCTGGATTGGTGGATTGCACGACTTTCATGGATTCACAACGGCGCCGCCGCAAGCCTCAAACAATCCTTCATGTGACGATAGAACCGAATGCCCACGGGAATAGCCAGTTCGCAACATGAAGAAATAAGGCGGCATAAATGGACGCTATAAGATCATCAAGCAAAATGCCCCAGCCTTCGGGCGCGCTTTGAACCTGAAAAGCGGGCGGAGGTTTCACGATGTCGAAAAAACGTGTCGCAATGAAAGCCCAAAAAACGGTTAGAGTCAAATCCGGCGTTCTGAATAACAATACGGTTAGCAGAAAACCTGCGACCTCATCCAAGACAAACTTGGAAGGGTCCTTCTTTCCCCAGAAAGTCTCGGCCCACTCTCCCAGCGCTATTGACAGCAATGAAACCACAACCAGGGACAGCAATATGACCATGGTCTGCCAAGCGCCCGAAAATGTGGTAGCTATCCATATATACAGGGCGACAGCCGGGATTGTCCCCACAGTTCCCGAAGCGAACGGCGAATAACCGAACCAGACCGCCGAACACAATCCAGCTTTGACAAAATCAGATGTATTGCTCATAATCGGAACTCTAACATAAACTTCCCGTTGCTACTGATGTTTTGGCAAATAAAAATTAACCGGACGCCAATTGCTTGATATTAATAGGCGTCAGTAGATGAATTATGACACATCGCAACAAAAAAATCATTCTGGCTCGACACGGACAGACGGTTTTTAACCGTGACGGAATTATACAGGGCAGCGCCGATTCTTTGCTTACCTATTTTGGGGTACCGGAAGTGAAGCGTTTGCCTTCTGTGGCCAAACCGGAGTCTCCGACGATGATATACGCGAGCTCTCTGGGGCGCGCGGCGTACACCGGATCGGTGTATTCGCTGCAACTCCAGGCGCCGATACGGTTCAGGCCAGCGATAGTGGAATTATCCTGCGGTATATGGGAGGGAATGCGCCGAAGCGAGGTTAAGGGCTGGTCTGACACCTTGCGGGAATCATGGGATGATCGTCCTCCCGGTGGAGAGAGTTATCAGGACGCGGAGGGTCGGGTAAGAGCCTTTATAGACGAGTTGATCGAACAGGACAATCATTCGACATTGCTGATAGTGGCTCACGCTGGTTTGAACCGCGTTTTTCTCAAGCTTTGGCTAAATCTGGAACCTGACTATGCGCGCGTGGTGCGTTGTCCGCATGACACGCTGTACGTGCTTGATCCGGATGGCTCTGTGAGGCGCAGACACCCTGACAGACCTCAGGAGGATGGTTTCTTATTTGAGTCTGAGTGATTGGCGGTTTACCGAGACGGGTGTGACCGGTATGACACGTTCGATCACCGGCTCTATCCTCGATTTGCTTGGCGCCAGCCCGCTATCCTGAGCGCTGACTATGATGTTCCACCCGAGCCGATTGTATGGGAAAACAGCGCCAAGCGCCTTATCAAGCCAACTGAAAGCCTCAATCCTGTAAAATTTCTTTCCAGCCGCTCCGGGTTTCGGTATTTTGTGTGGAATAATGTAAACAGACCGCCAGGCTTGCGGTTCCAGGCCCGCTTTACGCAGCATCCGGCTCAACCCAAGGGATGTGTAAAACCTTAAATGGGTGTTGTCCCATCCAAGCCACTTTTTATCACCCAATATCTTCCGCTGGTATGTTCCCTCAATCAGGTAGTTCAGTGACAGTGAATTTTGCGTGCTTAAAACAATTATGCCGCCGGGCGTCAAATGACGCGCAGCCGTTTCAATCAGTCCCTGATCATCAGGAACGTGTTCTATCACGTCCTTTAACAGGATGACATCAAAACCCCTGGTTCGCGATAACCTCGGAAATGTAGAGCTTTGAATAAAAGCGCAGCGAGCCCCTACTCCCTCGCTGTTTGCGAAGAATCGGGCGGTAGCCAGAGCCGTATCTTCAGCGTCCACACCTACGACTTCCAGGGCGCCCTGTTTTGCGGCATGAACCGAGAACATGCCCGCGCCGCATCCATAATCGAGGAAACGTTTTCCCGAAAGGTCACCGAGTAATTCAACAATAAAACCGTTTTTTACTACGCTGTAAGATTTGCCCTGCTGCTCGAGATATGCTTCGAGCGCCTTTGCGCTGTCATGAGACCGTAGCCAGTGATCGTCTGAATATCTCTTTCTCTCTGGATGCATATCGATTCTTTCGGGCGGCAGTCTATGACAGAAACTATAACCCTGCCTGAAGCTATTATAAAACAGTTCTGAGTATTAACAAAAATAATCGTATACGTCGCGCCATCGCCTGCTCTCCAGGCCTGTAGAGAACATACCCATTTTCAGTCTTGCCGCTGCGCCCATCTCTCGGGCTTTAGCCTGGTTTGTTATGAAATATTCGAGGGATTCCGCCAGAGCGGATGAATCACCCCAAGCAGTTAAAAGACCATTCATGCCATGATCAATAAGTTTGTCGCAGGCGCCGGTCAGGGTTGCAACGCATGGCGCGCCACAGGACATGGCCTCCATCAACATGTTCGGGCAACCCTCGGTGAGCGACGGCAGACAGAAAATATCCAGCCCCATCACCCAGTCAAAGACCTTTTCATGATGCAAAGGCGCAGGGGCTTCTACCAAATCAGAAATTCCCGACCTGTTCAGCATGTAATGATAAATGTCGATTTCTGAATCCCTTAGCTGACCTTTGAGAGAAAGGCGGATTTTATGTTTTTTTGATAGCTTTTCCATAGCCTTTAAAAGATATGGAAGACCTTTTGCGTATTTGAAAATGCCTGCGGCCCCAATACGAATTTCATCGTCGCGCTGTTTGTTCCAGACCTGTTGGGGTGGAGTCACGGAGTTAAGAATGATGCGGCATTTGTCCCTGATGGGAGTCAGAGCGTCCGCCATTTCCATTAGATCCTCGCTCAGAGCCACAACAAGGTTCGCATTATCAAGCCCACTTTTGCAAACAGCCGCTTTCTCGGGGCTAAATATGTACTTTTTGACATCATTCCCCACGATTGTGGTTATCGAGGGGCGAGAACGCCTTTTTGCAAGCAGACCTGTTACATATCCGACCGGGTATAAGAAAAATGAGTGAAATAAATCAAAATGTTCTTCAAAATCAAGTTTTTCGATGGATTGATACATCATTTGCAGTGTAAGGTTATGCGGGCAATCCCAAAGGGCCCGCTCAGAATCCAGAAAGTTCTCACTCCCCAGTTTGACCCGATAAAGTTTTATCCCCTGATAATCGATAATTTGTACGTTCTCATCCAGCAAAACGAAGCTGGTCGGTTCAATTTCAAAACAGGCCACATGAACGTTCATGCCGGCTTTCATCGCATGAAAAGCTACCTTTTCGACAGTGCGCGACAAACCTCCCCACTGCTTGGGGGGAAACTCCGGTGTGGTTATCAAAAGTTTATTCTTTTTGGTCATTTGTCTTCAAATTGGCTTTTGCGACCGGATTGAATTATATTGAGTCAAGGCCGATTCGATAGAATTTATCGGCTATTGGCCACCAGGACTCAACATCCACACGTTTTTCCAAGCGTTACGGTCGAAATTAATCATGCCCTCCAGGAAAAAGAGAATAGGCATACTTTTTCACAAGAATCCATTTGTTTCTCCGACAGGGATTGACCAGACGCGTCTGAGGGCGATCAGTTCCGGACTTGTCAAACTTGGTTATGACATTGAGATCGTCGCTCCTGTAAGCGTTAGCGCTGTCCTGGACAATGATATTATCGTAAGACCACTGAATTTTCTTAAACAGACCGGTCGTTACGATCTCGTAAAGACATCATATCACGGATCCATCAAATATTTAGACTCATATAATGGCCCTGTTGTTTCTAGAATTGTCAGGGTCGTGGATGATAGCCTGCCTGAAAGAGATGAATCAAACAGGGAGGAATTGCTGCTTCTACAGCAAATTATCAAACAGAGGGCCAGTATTGTGACTGTAAACAATGAAGAAAACCGTGAGCGCTGGCGACATTTTTATGGAGAGCCGCCCAGGGTTGAATTGGTTCCGACGGGCTGTCCGGCGATGATTCCACCGCCCGGCGTGAATCCGTTCGATGACTCCAGAAAGAACATACTGTTTCTGGGTAGTCTTGCGGCGCCACGCATGGTCGAAATGCTTAATCAGGCCGCGTCACGTCTAAAAAATATTGCAATCACTCACCTCATCGGGCTGAACAAGGCCTGCATGTATGGAGGAGATGATTCGTGCGCTCTTGAAGCGGGAATAGTAAATCATGGTGAAATTCCCGAGACAGAGATATGGAACTACATTTTTCACGCAGACCTCGGGCTGGCCTTTGCCACGGGACCGCATCCATTTGACAATGATGTGTCAAAAATATTCAATTACCTTCGAGGAGGTCTTCCGGTAGTGTCCGAAGCCCCCATAATCAATAATGCCCTCATCAGGCAGACCGGTTTTGGGGATATATTCGACCATGGCGATGTTGATGGGCTTGTTGAGGCTGCAAAAGCCGTTCTCAAGAGCCCGATGAAAGCCGGAAGAGAATCCGTGATGCGATTTATGGCGTCTGAACACTCATGGGACAGGCGCGCCCGGGTTTATGCCGGCATATTTGATGAATTGCCAACCGGTAATTAATAAGGCTCCGAACAGGATCATAAATGAAGCTTGTCCTTGTGCGTCCCCCTTTCTATTCGCTCTTCGGTGTAACAACACCCAAGATGAAGACCTATCCGCTCAATCTGCTGTACCTGGCCACGTATGTACGTAACTCGGAAAAACACTCTGTCGCTATAGTGGATGGTGAGTGTGTCAGCGTACCGGAATTGATCCAGCCTGAACTTCGCGGCGAAGATCCGGAAATCATGATGAATCGTTCCATCCCGCGCATGATTGAAACCCTCAACAATCCGGAGCATGCCTTATGGAATGAAATGATAAGTTTAGTCCTGTCACATGATCCTGATGTTGTCGGTATTACCTGTAACTCCGGCGCAATGGACACTGTCCGTCTTTTGAGCAAAAAACTGAAAGTTGAAGGTCTTCCGGTAATACTCGGCGGAAGTCACCCCAGTGTTCTGCCTGAACAAAGCCTGAATTATACGGGGGCCGATTTTGCAATAACAGGTGAGGGAGAGGCTGCGCTGCTGGAATTAATGTATTCTTTGGAATCCGGTCGCAATTTTCACGACATCAAATCCCTGGCATGGCGTGATGGAAGTAGTATAAAGGTCAATCCCCGGGCCGAGCTTATCCACGACATAGACATGCTGCCCATCCCGGACAGGTCTCTGATTGATAGAAACCAGTATTTTGGGGAAGTTATACTGACCGGTCGGGGTTGCCCGTTCAATTGCGCATATTGCGCATCCCGGAATATATGGGGCAAGAGAGCGCGGTTAAGATCCGTCGGGTCTGTGATCGAAGAGCTGCTCATTCTGAAAAAACAGGCGACAGAATATCATCCGTCTGCTTTGAATGATAGCGTTCAGAGGGAAGACCGTCCCGGACATTGGGTCGTAAAGGTTCTCGATGACACCTTTACGGTTATCAGGAAAAGGACCTTCGAACTGCTTGATCAGATCATACAAAATGGACTGAACTGTTTTGAATACACGGGTGGGGTTAGGGCCGACACGCTGGATGAAACCCTGGCTCTCAAGATGAGGCAGGCGAATTTCAGGCGGGTGACCCTCGGAGTTGAAAGTGGAAGTCCGAGGATTCTGGAAATGATACGGAAAGGAGAAACAAACGAAGACGTAAAACGGGCTTTTAAGGTCCTGAAAAACGCCGGCATTAAAACTCACGCCTTTTTCATGATAGGTCTTCCTGATGAAACACCACAGGACATAGAGTTGACAAAGGAGCTTATTCTGGAAATACAGCCGGATCATGTCGAGATAAATATGGTCACCCCCTATCCCGGAACGGATCTTTTTGACAGACTGATTAACGATAACCCCGAAAATATCGATCGATGGTACAGATGGTTCCATCAGGGCATGGCCACACATTCCGAAAGATTAGGCTACGATCTTGACGAAGCCTATACGGATTTCCTGAGCTTTGCAAAAAACTACCATCGGGATAGAACCGAACATGTTATACAACAATGAAAAAACAAACAGGGAGAAAGTAATGAAAGCGCTCGCAATCAATGGTAGCGCCAGAAAAGAAGGCAATACCACCATGTTGCTAAAAACGGTTTTAAATGAAATGGAACAGGAAGGTATCGAAACTGAACTGGTGGAACTTGCCGGGAAGAAATTGAGGGGCTGTATAGCGTGCTACAAGTGCATGGAAAAGAAAAACAGGCAGTGCGCTGTAGACACGGACTTTGTGAATGAAATAATAGGGAAGATGCTCGAAGCTGACGCTATTGTTTTGGGATCGCCCACCTATTTTACCGATGTGACGGCAGAAATGAAGGCGCTGATCGACCGTGCAGGAATGGTGTCCAGAGCCAACGACAGCATGTTGAGACTCAAGGTTGGGGCCGCTGTTGTCGCCGCAAGGAGGGCCGGGGCCATTCATACTTTTGACACCTTGAACCATTTCTTCATGATTAACGAAATGATTATCCCCGGAGCATCCTACTGGAATGTCGCCTTTGGAAGAAACAAGGGAGAAGTCGAAAAAGACGAGGAAGGAATAGCAACAATGAAAAACCTCGGCAAGAACATGGCGTGGCTGCTAAAAAAGATAGCTTGCTAACCATGCCGAGTAGCTCCGGCCTCCGCGCCGGAGTATTTTTCTTACACCCTCAGCGCCGGAGTATTCGTGTTGCGATCTGCACGCCCGTGTGGTTGTGTTATTCTCCCTGCGCCGGGGCGCCGATCCTGATGTTTTCGCACGGACATTGTAGCGTCTCTTAAAAGTCTTGCCGGCGCATGTTACCTTGAAACTACGGGCGCAAGCTTGTCCCTTAATCTAAAAAGGCCCATCATGTTCCTTGAACCGGTTGTAATTTCTCCTGAAGTCAGTTGCCATTTTTTTGAAGACCGGCTCCTGCTTTTTTCGGAAAAGACGCAGGGCCTGTATGAGCTCAACCAGTCTGCAGCCCTTATCTGGCTTTGTTGTGAGAGGCAAATGAGTCTGGACGACATCTCCTTGCAGTTATCCCAATCTTTCGGAGTTGAACGCTCTCAGGCCAAGACAGACTCGTTAGTCCTGATGTCATATTGGGCAAGCCTTGGATTGATTCGGGATGATTCAGAACCTCATGAGCAAAATCAGGACGATCTAGATTATAGCCCGACCTCAAGCCCCCTTGTCGCCAAGCCCCATGACATTCGCGCGGAACCTCAATCAAGCCTGGGGATAGCTTTTGGAGGGCTGAATTACATGTTCCGGTTCTATGATCAGCATGTTGCGGATCAGGCTACGCAGGTAATAGCCCATCTTGAGAGTCACGTTACCGAACCTCAGGTATATATGGATGTTCTATACGATCTTGATCATTTCCTGATTGTATGCGACGGCATAATAGTTGACGCATTTGTTGACCCAAATGAAATGGCGCCCAGAATAGCATATCACCTCGTTATTTCAGCCTATACAAGAGCTGATTTCCTGATATCCGTCCATTCGGCTGCGCTCAGCCTGGGAAACGGTTGCATAATGTTCGCCGGCAACTGCGGAGTCGGAAAAACCACACTTTCCGCGGCTCTAATAAGGGCCGGGTTCATCCATTACACTGATGATACGGTCATACTTGACCGAAAAACTCGAAAAGTAATTCCTGCTCCCGTTAGTCTGCGTATTAAGGAAGGTTCGTGGAACATTGTTGAAAAAATGTTTCCGGGAGGCATGTCTTTACCAGTTCATTACACCTGTGACAAGCGCAGGTTGAGATACCTGTCTCCTTCTGTTGGAAAATTCGTGTCTACGCCAACGGATGCCGAACCGGTAAAAGCGCTTATTTTTCCTCAATATTCTCCAGAAACCGGAACCGGTATAAAATCCATCCCTAAAGTTGAGGCTTTTCGCAAGATTCAGGAATGTGGTTATGATGTTGGCCCCGGATTGGACAGGGCCCGTGTTGATGAACTTCTGGACTGGATAACGGGTGTTGATTGCTATGAAATGACGGTCGATTCGCTCGATGAGGCCATACACATGATCAGAAGGATTGCAGAGTGAACAACGGCGCCGATAATTTCCTGTTTCTATGCGAATGCCTTTCTCTGGATCATGACCCCCACCTGAGAGAAAACATCAATAACACGATAAAGCGTCACGCGATTGATTGGGGGCCTGTGATTGCAGTAGCAAGCGGAACCCTGATGGTCCCAACGCTTTGGAACGCGCTCAAACATAAAAATCTCGTAGATGGTCTGGATGATGATCTAAAATTCTATCTGTCGGGATTCTACGATTTGAATCGCCAGAGAAATATTCTTATAAGGAGACAGGCTGAACAGATTGTTGGCGCTCTCAATGAAAGCGGCATCGAGCCCATATTGTTAAAAGGGGCGGCTCTCATGTTTATGGACGAAGCCGGCGCCGGCGGTTATCGCATCATGTCGGACATTGATATTCTCGCCCGTGAAGAAGATGTTCAAAAATATCAGGAGGTCCTGATTTCGTTGGGATATGAGGTTTATGACCAGGACCTTGCCGCAACGCATGATTCATGGCTACAGCATTTGCCACCGATGACACGCGCAGGCGACCCGGCTTCAATTGAATTACATACCGGACTGTTTCATGTGTACGATGATTCTGGAATACTTTCTAATTCAGAATGCTTTCAACGGGCCCGTTCACTTCAGTCTGGATCCCTTTCCTTCAAGGTTTTGTCTCCAACCGATTTTATTATTCACAACGTCACTCACAGCGAAATAAATCACAAAAACTTTTCCCTGGGAAATGTTTCGCTGAGAAGCCTGTACGACTTTGCGACATTATCCGGATCAAAACAGGATGAAATCGATTGGGACTTTATTGAAGGGAAGATGCTCCGTCACGGAGTCAGACGGGTCTATAGCTCATACATTTATATGGCGTCGGTGTTGCTGGGCGCCAAAACCCCTCCCGGATTCCAGCCCAGTTTGAATGACAGGATGCATTTGAGACGATGTCTCCTTGTTCAACGGTTCTCCTGGCTAGGGGCTATCTTTTCATACTGGCCGTTAAGCGGATGGAAACTGAAAATAGTTTTCAGGAACCTGACCTACAAAGGTTTGAAAAAGCGCTACGGTTGTCCCAACACATTTTGGGCCATTAACAAGATGCGGTTACATTACCTCTGGTTCGTTTTCAGAAAATATGTATTGACAATAAGATAAGGTCTATCTAATATTTTTTGGCTCATATTGTTTATGACCATGAAGGAATGTACGGAAGGAAAACGATGCAAAACGATAATGAAAAACTTGGGGACAA
>CAITZA010000164.1 GCA_903896745.1 uncultured Desulfomonile sp.
AGAATTTGCTCCAGGACTGTCCTGTCATGAGCATGGCCACGCGTAACTATCACCACATAGCTGTGCTGACCTATGTTCAATTCTGCCAAACAGTTGTCGAAACTGCTGACTACAATCACACTATCAGCTTCCGGAACTCTGACGTAATTGGCAAATTCGATTCTGTCGTCTACAAGAACCACCTTAAATCCAACATAAGACGCCAAATGAGCCACACAAACACCCACGTGACCAGCCCCAAAAATGTAGACAGAGCCCTGTGGATAAAAATATTCGACAAACGCTTTGCACCCCAGGTGATCAAAATTAACCAACTCAGCCTGTTTGGCAAATGTTCCTGAGTTCAGTTCAGCAGTAATGGTTGACTGATCCGTCAGGTCACCTATGAGGAATCCGGTTTCATCGTGAAACGAAACCTCAAGGGCATCTCTTTCAGGGACGTCAAGTTGCTGAGGAATTTTTGTGACCAAACACCCTGAAATTCTCTCGGCGTCCAGCCGAAGAAGATTTTCACAAATTTCCCTCCTTAAATTGTTAAGACTGCTGTTATATTCTATAAGCACTTTAACCGACCCACCGCATATCATTTTGTCCGATAAAGTGTCCGCTCCAGTGAAAGCAAAATGCTTCAGCGTGGAGACTTTTTTTTGTATGGCTTCTACTGCAACATTAATAACTTCGGACTCAAAAACACCGCCACCGATTGTTCCTGCAATGGAACCGTCTCTCCTGACCAGAACCTTTGCGCCCACGTGTCTGGGGGATGAACCTTCTATTGAAACAATAGTGGCTACACAAAAATCCTGCCCGTCATCAAAAAGCCTCAAAGACTCTTTCCATATCGAGATCATTTTGTTCCTTCAAAAATGGTAATCTGGATGACCACGAATACCTTAAATTCCGGCAATAGATGGTCATAAAAAACGTTAGCTTCTCAAGAGAGTTTTTGTCAAGTCGCGGTATCACAAAAAAGTTGCAGGTGTCTTGATTGAATGTTTCCTTGAGTTTTCTGTCCAAGAGCCATGGGTTCAAAAGCGACTGCGCCAAACATTTCCGATCGCTTACTGTCCGGTTACCACATTAGATTAGTAATCGATATGAACCAACTGATATGTTGCAGGTTTATTTCATTTAGTTTTTGAACGGAATGTTTTTTGTCATCAATGTAACAAATTTATCTTTTGGCTGTCTATGTTATAAAGTTTTTTTTAGGAACCCCGAATCCAGAACGTTATATGATGCCGTCTTTTGCTTTTACATAACTTTAATATTGTCATTAATTATATTGTAATAACGACTATTTTTTTGTATAGGCATGGACAGCCTATTGGCCTGGTGGTAAATTTTATGATGTGACCACCTAAGAGGAGGCGTCAGTTGAAGTCCCCATTTTCAAAAATATATGGTGACAAACCGTTCAAAGAGATGTTTGGTCGCCCTGCAAATAACAAAAAGGGTTGGTCGATATTTGGAAGCCTGACCCGATTTGTTCTTTTAATTTTTATAGGATTGACAGCAGGAGCGGCGGGAGTCGCCGCTCAGGGCTACATATATTTTACCCAGAGTGTTCCCGGCATCGAAAAGCTGACCAGATACTCGCCACCGGTTGTGACTTCCTTCTATGCGGACAAGGGGGAATTAATAGGAGAATTTGCATATCAAAAGCGGTTTCTTGCCCCCATGGATCAAATACCCAAGCATTTGAAGGACGCGTTTGTCGCAGCTGAAGACAAGAATTTCTGGCGCCATGGCGGAGTTGATAAAGAAGCTATTCTAAGAGCCATCAAGAAGAATTTGACTACCGGGGCTCTTAAGGAGGGGGCCAGCACGATTACCCAGCAGGTTGCAAAGACATTCCTACTCACTCCGGAACGTAAATTTACACGAAAAATAAAGGAGGCAATTCTATCAACCCGCATCGAGCAATCTTTAACCAAAGAACAGATTCTTTATCTATATCTTAATCAGATTTATCTTGGAAGTTCAGCCTACGGTGTCGAAGCTGCGGCTCAAACATACTTCGACAAGTCCATGAAGGAACTTTCCATAGCCGAATGCGCAATGCTGGCTGGTCTGGCCAAAGCGCCCTCAATGTATTCCCCCAAGAGAAATCTAAAGAAATCACTGGAACGTCGATCGTACGTTTTGAAAAGAATGCTTGAAGATGGATTCATTACGGAAGCTGAACACGAACAGGCGAACAGGGAAGAACCCAAAATATACAACACGGTCAATAATAACGCAAGGTTAGCGTCTGATTTTGTTGAACATGTCCGTCGATACATAGAAAAAAAATACGGAACCGACGCCCTATATAAAGAGGGTTTACAGGTTTACACATCTATAGATCTTGCAGCGACAAAGCTGGCTCGGGAATCTATGGAGTCGGGTTTGAGGGAGCTAGACAAACGCCAGGGTTATAGAGGCCCTACAAAGACCCTGAGTGTTAAAGGTGTTATGGAGTTTCTCGAAGAAAAAACAAAATCCATGGAAACCCCTCTAAAATTCGGTCAGATTACTGATGGAGTAGTGACTCATATTGATAAGGAAAACATCTATGTTCGCATGGGATCTTTTGTTAGTGACAACGAGAAAAAGGACTATATAGGGCAGATCAAGATAGAGTCGGATCCGAAGTGGTGGATAAGACAGCCTTTTTTGAGGCAAGAACTCAGGACCAGGAACTTCATGCCAGGAGACCTGCCATTCCAGGTAGGTGATTTGATTCAAGTGCGGATTCTTGACCCAAATATCAAGAGAAAAGATCTTTACCTGAAAAAGTTTGGAAAAACTGACCCCGAGCTAAAAAATTACAAGCAATATACCGAGGAGATGTCACCGTATTTTATTCTGGAGCCTGAGCAGGAGCCTATCGTTCAATCAGCCCTGATGATGAGAGAGAACAGGTCAGGATATGTTCGAGTTCTTCTTGGTGGCTATTCTGCGGTTGAATCAAAGTATAACCGGGCTACCCAGTCAAGAAGACAGGCCGGGTCCTCCTACAAACCCGTCATATACGCAGCGGCCCTGGATAAGGGCTTTACGGCCTCAGACATGATCATGGATGCGCCGTTAGCGCTTACCGTCCCGGGAACTGGTGAGGTTTGGAGACCAAAGAACTATCGAGGTGGATTTGCTGGACCAGTAACCTTCAGGGACTGTTTGGTCAAGTCTCGCAATATTCCAACCATCAAGATTCTTCAACAAATCGGGATGGAACACACTAAGAATTATGCGCGTAAACTGGGGTATACTTCTGCGCCAGTTGAAAACCTGACGCTGGCCCTGGGTTCAACGGGTGTGTCTCTTGAAGAACAGGTAAACGCTTATTCCGTGTTTCCTAATCTGGGCTATTACGTGCCCCCCATATTTGTCACAAAAGTTGTGGACAGGTTCGGCAAGGTTCTTGAAGAAAGAATGTCTCCCGCTCTGATTACGGATCCGATTCAATCGGATCAAACCTCGATAAATACCGTTTCAGTCGATTCCCGAAGTTCGGGGATGATCTTTGAGACCGACTGGATTGACAGGTCTTCGGCACAAGCCAAGAGAAGAATTGATGAAGGAACCGCCTATATCATGACCTCTATGCTGCAAGGAGTTATCACAGAAGGGACAGCCACTAACCTCCGGAAAATCGTTGGGCGACCCGATATAGCCGGAAAGACGGGCACAACAAATGAAAATGTTGACGCCTGGTTTGTTGGTTATACCCCTGACTATACCTGCGGCGTCTGGGTAGGCTTTGATGATGAGGTATCGATCGGTGATGGAGAAACTGGCGGCAAAGCGGCTGCGCCGATATGGGGTTATTTCGTTCGTAGCATTATTGGTGACAAGCCGGTGAAAGAATTTCAGGCCCCTTCCTCGATTGAATTCAGAAAGGTAGACCCCAAGACAGGTTTGTTAACCTCGGCGCCGGATGGTTTTAAGGAAATATTCAAAACAGGCAGCAGTCCCACGCAGCCCACCCAGAAAGCTGTTCGGGGCGCCAGATGGGATTATGCGGGCTCAGATCTCGACCAGTTCTAGGCATCGTCAATATTTCTCAACAAGTTTGGATGGGGGTAATACTCTGCAATAAATGAAACAAAAATGATCGTTATGTTTTTGAATTGTTTCCTGTTGTATGAGTGTCAGGGAATTGCGCTTTGGCTTCAAAAACAAAAAGAGCCCTTAGTTTTTCCCAGAAATCGCCACCCAGAACAAAGAGACTGACGATAAACACCACATCCGCAGTTATGTTAATATAGAGGCGCTCAACAGAATTATCCGGAAGCCATCGCGGAACATACGCCTGAATATACGTCGGAATCATTGGCAGCAGAAACATTGCCAACCCGATATTGTACCTGAGTCTTCCAACTTTCGCAGATGGAATCAGCCGCTTTAGCCAGTAAAGACTTTTTGCTTTTATTATTTCAAAGTTTTCTTTTCCAAGAATGGCCGCTGCAATTACGACCAAGACCTCCGGCGCTCCCAAACTGAGTAACCCTATCAAGGAAGCCTTCAAACCAACTGACATGTCTGTTTGAGCCACAAGAATCCCAAAAAATGGGCAAATACATGATAAAATCAGAAAGGTCATCCCAAGATAAAACCGCATTTTTCTGATCTGGGTATTTTTTGATTCCTTTCCCATGCGTCGCCTCGTTTGCTTATTGTGGGCCTCATCTCCCAAAACCGCATAAGTTTAACAAAAGAGCTCAAGGTCTGTCTATCACTCCATTAAGTACGCCGGAAACGTCTCTTTATGACCTCAATTGCCGTTATAGAAGCTTGACACAAACCTTTTTAGGCATATATCTAATACATGATAATGTTTTTTGGGACTATCGCAGGCCTGTTAACGGAAAGATACCGCGTTTTGACGTTTTTTTCCGTCTTTTTTAGCGCCTGTGGACTTATTAAGAGGTCAAAACCATGGCGGACGAAACCGAAAAAAGAGACGATTTTGATGTGGAAGATGAGCATACTAAGGCTCAGCAAATAAACTTTGAAGATATTCCCGACGTGATGCCACTTCTTCCGGTAAGGGATGTTGTAATATATTCTTACATGATTCTGCCTCTGATGGTTGGGCGGGAGAGGTCAATCAAGGCAGTAGAAAATGCGTTGGCTAATGACCGTTTGATATTCCTGGCTACACAGAAATTCTCAACAGAAGAAGATCCTGGACCAGACGACATCTACTCTGTTGGAACTGTGGCCATGGTCGTCAAAATGCTTAAACTTCCCGACGGAAGAGTAAAGATCCTCGTTCAGGGTTTGGCGAAAGCGAGAATTTCCTCGTATATACCGTCAACCAATTTTTTTAAAGTACAAATCGAAAAAATTCCTGAACCGGTAATCCCAAAAATTAGTATAGAAATCGAAGCAATCATGCGAACGGTTAAAGAGAGCTCAGAGAAGATTCTGCAGTTGAGGGGTATAATTTCGCCTGATGCGGTTGCTATTCTGGATTCCATCGACGATCCCGGCAGACTGGCCGACCTCGTTGCTTCAAATTTAAAACTTAAGGTAGAAGAATCTCAAAGTATTCTGGAGATAATAGACCCGATAGATCGTTTAAGAAGAGTCAACGAGCTTCTGTCCAAGGAACTCGAGCTATCGGCGATGCAGGCCAAGATTCAAACCCAGGCCAAGGAAGAGATGGGCAAAACTCATCGGGAATATTTCTTGCGAGAACAGTTAAAAGCCATACAGACAGAACTTGGCGAAATTGATGAAAAAACAAAAGAAATTGAGGAGTTTCGCTCAAAAATAGCTAAAGCTAAAATACCCGCTGATGTTGAAAAAGAAGCTGAAAAACAGCTTGGCAGGCTATCCCAGATGCATCCAGACGCTGCTGAGGCTTCTATAATTCGTACATACCTTGATTGGATTGTAGAACTTCCATGGTCAAAATCAACCAGAGACAAGCTGGAAATAAAAAACGCAAAAGAAATCCTTGATGAGGATCATTATGATCTCGAAAAGATTAAGGATCGCATTCTTGAGTATTTAGGAGTCCGAAAACTTAACAAGAATATGAAGGGACCAATACTTTGTTTCGTGGGCCCTCCAGGTGTTGGAAAAACGTCACTCGGTAAGTCCATAGCTAGAGCTCTAGGTCGGAAATTTACCAGAATATCTCTCGGTGGTTTGCGAGACGAGGCCGAAATTCGGGGACACAGGCGAACTTACATAGGAGCTCTTCCCGGAAGAATCATACAGGGGCTAAAGACGGCTGGATCAAACAACCCCGTCTTTATGCTTGATGAAATCGACAAGGTTGGGGCAGACTTCAGGGGAGACCCGTCCGCTGCACTTCTGGAAGTTTTGGACCCTGAGCAGAACAATGCGTTTAGTGACCATTATCTCAATGTTCCATTTGATCTTTCAAAAGTAATGTTCATAACAACAGCGAACCTGGCAGACCCAATCATTCCGGCGTTGAAAGACAGAATGGAGATTATTGAGTTATCCGGATATATTGATGAAGAAAAGCTTAAAATTGCCCGACAATACCTTGTTCCTCGCCAAATACGTGAGAACGGTATTAAAGAGGACGATTTTATAATAACGGATGAAGCAATTCTTAACATAATAAATCAGTACACTCGTGAGGCCGGGCTGCGAAACCTCGAACGGGAAATTGCCAACGTTTGTCGGAAAATTGCCCGGAAAATTGCTGAAGGGGAAAAGAAAATACCGAGAATTACCGCCAAGAATCTCAACAAATTTCTCGGAGTCCCAAGGTTCCTTCCTGACCATGAGAAGAGGGAGGATGAGGTAGGTGTGGCCACTGGTTTGGCATGGACTCCGTATGGAGGCGACGTTCTTCACATTGAAGCTACTCCAATGGAAGGGAAAGGTAATCTCCTTCTAACCGGTCAGCTCGGTGACGTGATGAAGGAATCGGGACAGGCTGCAATGTCGTATTTCAGGTCAAGGGCCTCCAGATTCGGAGTTACCCAGAAGTTTTATTTCTCAAAAGACATTCATGTTCACGTTCCTGCGGGGGCTATCCCCAAAGATGGCCCATCAGCCGGCGTTACTATGGCCACCGCAATTATTAGCGCATTTACGGGAATCCCTGTAAGGTCAGATGTCGCAATGACAGGGGAAGTTACTTTGAGAGGAAGGGTGCTCCCTATAGGTGGATTGAGGGAAAAATCTCTTGCTGCCCTAAGGGCGAGGACCTACACGATAATTGCCCCAAAAGCCAATGAAAAAGACCTCGATGAGATACCTAAACATATCAGGAGAAGGCTCGAGTTCAAGTTTGTGTCACACATGGACGAGGTTCTTCAGTTGGCGTTGAAGCATGAGCCTGAACAAATTGATTCCGGCAAACCAACAAAAAATAATGACCGAACCAATACAAAAAATTCAGGAACCAAATCGAAAAAAGATGCTCAGGCGATCGCCTGACCTCTGATTGGCCTCTAAGGATGACGACAGGAAATCGGGATGTCATTTTTTAACATGATTTCCCGATTTCTGTTTTCAACTATTCCTGATCTGTTGGACTCGAAATTCCGTCTCTGTTGAAACCTTGACCATTTCTGTTTCAATGTCGTGACGAATTTTTTCGTACTCTTCATTAGAGAGTCCCTTTGGCACATAGGTCGGCTTGCCAAATGACATTACTATGGTGCTGAAAGGCAACGGAAGAATCATCGAATCCCAGGACTTGAACCGGATTTGTCTGGTAGCCCAGCTTACCAATGGCACGATAGGCTGGCCTGTCTCTCGACCAACTATCACTATACCCATCTTTACCTTTCGTGAAGGACCTCGGGGAGCGTCAACAGCCAGACCCGAGCAGTATTTTCTTTCATTTATCTGCTCTATCATTTCAACCAACGCCTCTTTCCCGCCCCTCGATGACGATCCCCTGACCGTATCGTAGCCCATGCGTCTGATTGATCGGTCTATGATTTCACCATCATAGGAACGACTTACCATGACTACGCCCGGGTATCGTCTGCAATAATAAACCGGAAACAACATCGTGCCATGAAAACAGGCGCACGCAAATGGCATGCGCTTGCATATCCGGTCTTCATATTCCGTATTGAGGAATATCTTTTTAGAAGTCATGTCAACAAGCCTGAAATAATAAGTAACCAAGAGAGGGACAATAAACAGGACAAGTCTAAACCAGAGCTTTTGACCTTTTTCGACCTTACTCATTGTTCAATTTCGCCTCTAGCGTTTCTAACGCCTCCTGAACCGCCTCCCTGACATCTGCATCGTCGTCGTTCAAGGCTCTTTGTAAATCAGGAATGGCGCCAACATTTCCTATCTTCCCTAATAGTTCGGCTGTATCTCCCTTGAGTCCAACGTCTGAAACAAATAAAAGCTTGCAAATATCCTTTAACACAGAATCAAATATTGAGTTGTTTATTTCCAGGGATGATTCCATAGCTACAAGAGCTCCAATACGCGTGGAAAACTCTTTTTGCCTGAAGACTTCAACCAACGCTGCGGGTTGGGCTTTTTCACACACCAGCCTGGCCGCGTCTTCAGCCCTGCCGGACTTTACCATCGATTCAACAACCATAGTCAACGAACTCTGATTGGACGCCTCTACCACTTTTTTCGCCAAGTCATCAGCGCTAATGTTTCCTACTATGGTAAGTTCCCCGTTAACTATTGTGGTGGGGGTTGATTTGCATTTAAACTGATCAGCAACGTCCGGAAATTCCAAAGCATCTACTATGGTCACTGAAACCAGTTCACAGCTCACTGCCTGAAGCAATGCTGACCTCACTGTTTGCGGACAATGGGGGCATGAAGAGGCAATTAGAACAAGAATATGGGTGGGTAAGCTCAATTCGTTCAGCGCTTGCTTTGTAACCGAACTGGCATCCAATGAATCAGATCCAAGCCACGAAATGACATCCAGAAAGGGCTTTAACTCAGGGCCTTCCGGAGAAGCCAGGTAATGAATTCTCCTGGCTTCATCAGTAGTCAATGTGATCGATGGTTTGCCTGTTAGAACGGGCTCAGAGGTTTCTTCCATGATGATTCGATTCATAGAAACGCCACTCACCTGCCGAACCAAATCAAACAAATTTCTCTCAAACAGACTTTGGCTTCCCGTTCCGAAAAGTATCAGTTTGAGAGGTTTGGTCAAATTTGAAGATACATCCTGCACACGCATCAAATCATTGTCTGATAACAAACGACTCTCCTTCAAAAACCTACTAAACTTAAGGCCTTATCTTGTTCCGGGCACAAACTGCTGGGAAACAGCCCCAGAATCAGGAGGAACATAATACGGAGATTGCGCTCCCCGCAATGGAGCCGGCATGTAACTCCACAAATAGCCGCCGATTCCGCTAACCCCATCAGAGATCATTGGCAATACCCCCGGAAACTGTTGATTCTGGACCCCGGCAGACTGCTGGCCTTCCGGAACAGTCAGAACTGGCTGGCCATAGATGTTCACAGGCCCCTGATAATTTCTGTCATAAATTTCAGCGCCCTGGCTAAACGCAGACGCCGAAACCACAAAAATGATCGTCACAACCAACAGACTGGTTCTTTTCATGATGACTCACCTACGTTACGAAGATTGTTACCATATATTAACATACCATGTTAAACTTTTGAAGATTTTAGGCGCTATTGATTTGAAGCTTTATTATCATTGCCTTACATGTTATTTTTGGTAGTTGACGGAACGCAACCGGTTCTCATTGGTCATAAATCGAACTGGTATTAATTTTTTTGGCAGGCATTGTTGCCCAAAGACCAAAAAGATGATTCCGGAAATTTTGGGGATATATCATGAAACATTGGCGATTACTGATTTGCGCAATAGTTACCTCAGCGTTGGTTTTTGGTTCTTTAACGCTGCATGTTTCAGACGTTAATGCCAAAAAGGGATCCAGTTTTGGAAAAAATTCCTCATGGTCGTCATCCACCAAAGGCACGTGGGATAGAAGCGGCGGAGGGATGTTTGGGTCTGGATCAAAATCTTCAGGCGGTTACACCAAGCCTTCTTCGGGCGATTCTCAGTCGATTTATACCAAACCATCGGTGTCTACTCCATCCTCTGGCAGCAATTTAAAGTCCCCTGAATCCAAGACTCCACCAACCGGGTACTCTAAGCCCACGTTGCAGCCATCCACGCCATCCTCTTCAACATCTGGCGGCTATTCCAAACCATTAGGGGCTGTTGGGGCTGCAGGAGCTATCGGGGCAACCGGGGCAACCGGGGCTTTTTCCGGAGGATCAAAATTTGACAAACAAACTGTGGGAGAGCTTAGAAAGAAGTCATCACAGGAATCCTTGCAGCGTTATCAGGAAGAAAAGTCAAGGTTCAAAAATCCTGAATACAACCTGGACAAGTCAAAATACGATTCCAACCCCCTGTACCAGAAAGGAAAAGTCTATTCAGGATTTGATTATGGAAACCATTATTCCAATAGGGACAATTACTATAGGGCTCAAGGATACCGAGCCCCCGGTTTTGCTTTTGGCGGGGCGCCGAGTTTTGGAATCTTCGATACCCTGTTCCTTTTTTGGATGCTGGACCATCTGGGCAACAAGAATGTAGCCGCCACCGCTTATCATCACCAGAACGATCCTGGTTACCAGAAATGGAGACAGGAAGCGGATCAGTTAGCCAAAGACAATGCTGAACTCAAAGGTAAGTTGGCTGAACTTGATAAACAGGTCAAAAGCATGGAAGGAACGCCAAAGGATCCATCCTATCTGCCAGCGGGCGTTCCACCTGAGGTTGCGCTCTCAGCCGCAGCGCTTGCCACTAAAACCCCCGAAAAACCAACTCTCAGGGTCGCTACTGGTCAGACTGGGGGATGGTACGAGAAATATGCCAGTTTGTTCCGGAGCAAGAGTTCCGGTCTCGACATAAAAATTATTCCCACATCAGGGGCATTTGAGAACCTCAAACTCCTGGCCGACGGGAAAGCGGATTTGGCTATTGTTCAGTCAGACGTCCTGGCAATGGCGGAGAAGAAATTACCTGACAAAAAACTGATTACCGAGCAATCGACATTATACCCGGAATACGTTCAACTCATAGCTAACACCAAGAGTGGTATCAAATCCATAAATGATATCGATCCATCCAGAAATATCATTTATGTGGGCCCCAAGGGTTCCGGCAGCGCCCTGACTTGGGAGGGTCTTTGTGAACAGAATGAGAAATACAGCAAAATGACCGTACAGCATTCGGATTTTTACGGTTCTCTCGAAGCGGTTCAAAAAAATCCTAACTCTCTAATGCTTTTCGTAGGCGGACTAAACAGTGATTTCCTCAAGAAGGCCGAGGAGATAGCCAATAAGTCAGGAAACCTTGCCTTAGTCGCCGTAGACGATTCTCATTTCGATGACAAGCTGGATCAACATGGCAACCCTATTTATTCGTTTGCAAATATTCAAAAGAATATTTACCCGTCTCTTCAAAAGGGGTGGATATTTGGCCATGACACCAAGACGCTGGCAGTACAGGCGGTACTGGCCCTGAGAACAGAGTGGGCTCAGGAATTTGGCCCCAACGCCATGGATTCTCTTTCCCTGGCTATCCTCGACACGCAGTCCGATTTTGAGAATATGGCGAATGGTACCAAACAAAAGAAATAAGTCTGCTAATCATCTCTCAGACATATTGACTTTCTGATACCATTTTGGTCAACTTTGACTAAAGTCTTTTTTTGTCATGTTCATTTACTTGCGAACAATAACCTGCTCACGTTGTCATAGCTTTTGTTGTCATATTGGGAGAAAAAATGTGCGCGATGTGGAACTTATTGCGAAAAGTTGGTCTAAGGAAATTTGATGACATAAAAGAGTCGTGGTCACAGATCACCGATGAGAGAATTGATTTGAAGTTACCATTGGGGTTGAGATTCAACTGCCTTGTTGAAATACCGGAGGTAGACTTCATATTGGCGGGAGAGCAACTTGAAATCAAACATCCGGGGTCTGGCAATTCTGTTATATCGTATGGAAATTTTCCCGTAGGTGAATCGATGGTTCATCGTTTTTACCTTAACCATCCGGAGAATGTATACATGCTTCAGGTAATTGCCGACTCCAGGCAAATAGTTGAAGAAGTCAAACTTTTCATGTCTTACGATGAAGTTTTTCCTCAGGATACCGAAGCCTGGGATTTTTGGCTTGGCGACGAAGACGGATACATTGGCCTGAATGTTTTTGATACCAAGAATGCCAAGCGTTATTTTCGGGTGTGGGAAAATCCGGACGCATTAAGGGTGGTGGAACAGGATGCTTCAGGCAATCAGATAAACAGGATTCCACCCGTCAGCTTTTTCGAGGACTTGCGACTGGACCCTTACGGAAAAAACTCGGAGACTGTCAAGTATGACAGCATGTTATATGGAAGAAACGTTGATGAGAATGTTGACGAGTATCTACTGGTTTCAGCTGCCCAGGAAAGGGACGGGGCTTCCGTACAGATAATGGTTGGTATTCCGTTGGAGCCCGCATCTATTAAAGTTATTTAGTCATCACATCACAAGGAGGAACATAATGGGAGGAATTTTCGGATTCCTTAGCAGTTTCGGCAAGGAAAAATTTGGACAAATTGGTCAAACTCTCACTCAGAAAATAGTGGCGTGGGATCCAGAAACAGCATCCCAGGCCGAAATTGAAGAAATGATCAAGGAACTTGACAAGATAACCATCGAGGCAGGGAAATCGAAAACAGAGTATGAGCGAGAAAAAGCGGAAGCCGACGCAGCTCAAAAGAATTATGACAAGTTCCTCGCTGCTGCAGAAGTTTTGCATAAACGACTCGAAGAGGCGCAGGCCGCTGGCAATGGAACACAGGCCGCTCAACTCGAAGCCAGCCTTAACAAGTTACTGAATGAACTTGAAGAACTACGGCCTGAAGTCGAAAGGGAAATGGCGGAAGCGGCAGAAGCCGCCAGCTATTATGAAGAAGTGAAAAATCTGGCCGAAGTTACGGCTTCCAAGGTAAAAAATGCACGGGCTATGCTGGAAAAAGCCCAGCG
>CAITZA010000165.1 GCA_903896745.1 uncultured Desulfomonile sp.
CCTTTACGGAATGCTGGTTTTTGTTGTGCTTGCAGTCTTCCTTGCAGGGCTGATGATTGGCCGAACGCCAGAATATCTTGGCAAGAAAATCCATGCGTACGATGTAAAGATGGCTGTCTTGTTCATCATAATTCCTGTGATCAGTGTTTTGGGTTTTACCGCCTTGACAGTCGCGAGCGAATGGGGAGTGAAGAGCATCTCGAATCATGGCCCTCACGGCTTGACCGAAATCCTGTACGCATGTTCATCGGCTACCGGCAATAACGGTAGCGCCTTTGCAGGTCTCAAATCGAATACGCCAGAATATGATCTGTTGTTAGGCATGGCCATGTTAATTGGCCGTTTCCTGATGATTGCGCCAGTTATGGCGCTTGCGGGTAATTTTGCCGAAAAGAAGCGCATTCCCCAAGGACCAGGCTCATTTCCTGTGTCCGGAATCACATTTACTGTTCTTCTGACCGCAACTGTTTTTGTCGTAGGGGCGCTGACGTTCTTTCCAGTGTTGTCGTTGGGGCCCGTGTTAGAGCAATTTATAATGATGGGCGGCGATCATTCGTTCTAGCCCCGGAGAAGCTTATGCCCCGAAAAAAAGTTGCGCTACTCGACCCAATTGTTCTCAGGCAGGCGGCAGCAAGTTCTCTCAGCAAACTAAACCCCCTTAGCCTGATCAACAATCCCGTAATCTTTATCACAGAGATCGGGGCGCTGATGACAACAGTCAGCTTGTTCCTTTCGTCAAGCGCTACGTCCGTTTGGTTTGAGGCCCAAATATCGTTCTGGTTATGGCTGACAGTGCTTTTTGCCAATTTCTCCGAGGCTTTGGCTGAAGGGAGGGGAAGAGCCCAGGCGAACGCCCTTCGGGAAACCAGAACCAACACTTTTGCGAACAAACTTTCACATGATCTTCAAAACATGGAACGAGTCCCGGCTGAACAGTTACGCAAGAATGACTCTGTCCTTGTTTTGGCCGGTGAAACTATTCCGGCCGACGGGGAAGTTATAGAAGGGGTTGCATCAGTAGATGAGTCTGCAATCACAGGCGAATCAGCCCCGGTGATCAGGGAGGCTGGTGGTGACAGAAGCGGAGTGACTGGTGGAACAAGGGTGTTGTCCGATCGAATCATAGTACGGGTAACGACAAATGCTGGCGAGAGCTTTCTGGATAACATGATCAGAATTGTCGAGGGATCCAGACGCCAGAAAACTCCAAATGAAATAGCCCTGACTATACTATTATCCGCCTTGACCCTCATGTTTCTGGTCGTCGTCATGACCCTTAAATTCTTTGGGTTATATTCAGGGATTTCTTTTTCTACCACGGTGCTTGTCGCCATGCTGATATGTCTGGTTCCTACTACTATTGGCGGATTGATAAACGCCATAGGCATTGCGGGAATCGACAGACTTGTGGAAAAGAACGTGCTTGCAGTGAGCGGCAGGGCAGTCGAAGCAGCCGGCGACGTTGATGTCTTGCTGTTGGATAAAACCGGAACCATTACTCTGGGAAATCGTCAGGCGACTGAATTTATTCCTGCAGCCGGAATTGCGATAGAGGATCTTGCCGATGCGGCTCAATGGGCCTCGCTGGCCGACGAGACACCAGAGGGACGCAGTATCGTAGTCCTGGCAAAAAAATATGGCGTTCGCGGCAGATCCATGATGGACAAAAAAGACGCTAAATTCATTCCGTTCTCAGCGCAAACTCGAATGAGCGGAGTTGATGTTGATGGGAGGCGAATTCGCAAAGGCGCTTTGGACGCTATGAGTAATGCTATCGGCGGAGCATTTCCTAAAGAAATTGAAGCCGTTATTGATCATATTTCCGGCCAGGGTGGAACTCCAATCGTAGTAATTGATGGTTTAAGAGTAATGGGCGTGGTTCATTTGAAGGATATAGTCAAAGGCGGATTACGCGACCGTTTCGAAAGGCTACGGGCAATGGGAATCAAGGTCATCATGGTTACCGGAGATAATCCACGGACTGCCGAAGCTATAGCCAGGGAGGCGGGGATCGATTTTTGGCTCGCTGAGGCAAAACCTGAAGACAAATTGAATCTTATCCGCCATGAACAGGCGCAGGGACTCTTGGTAGCGATGACTGGAGATGGCGTTAATGACGCTCCAGCATTGGCTCAGGCTGACGTGGGGGTTGCCATGAATACCGGAACGCAGGCGGCCAAGGAGGCCTCCAATATGGTAGACCTGGATTCAAATCCCACAAAACTAATTGAAATCGTAGAAATTGGAAAACAGCTACTAATGACTCGCGGGGCCTTGACCACCTTTAGCATTGCAAATGATGTGGCCAAATATTTCGCAATTATCCCAGCCCTTCTAATTGGAGTGTTCCCTGTAGCGTCGCCGTTGAACGTGATGGGGTTACATTCCGCTCACAGCGCTATCCTTAGCGCTGTTGTCTTCAATGCCCTGATAATTGCGGCCCTGATCCCGCTTGCTCTGAATGGAGTTAGGTTCCGACCGTTAAATGTCTCTACCCTACTTAGGCGGAATCTCATGGTGTATGGACTTGCTGGTATCGCAGCGCCATTTTTGGGCATCAAACTGATCGATTTGGTTCTGGTCGGCGCGGGGTTTGTATGAGCATGAAGCAGAACATTAAAAACCTGATTACCCAACTGAGGATATCAGTCATTGTCATGGCTTTAATGGCATTATTTACATGCGGTATGTATCCGGCCACTATATGGGGCGTTGGCCAAATCCTTTTTCCGTATCAGGCAAATGGATCCATCGTAATGTTTGATGGAAAACCTGTGGGGTCAATCCTCCTGTCCCAGGGTTTTAGCGACCCAAAATATTTTTATCCCCGTCCTTCGTTTGCAGGCGCGGGGTATGACGCCACGCGCTCTGGAGGAAGTAACCTCGGTCCAACATCGAAGAAGCTGGTTGAACTTGTTTCTGCAAGAGCCGACCATTACCGAAGACAAAACGGACTTGATCCCAAGGCCCGTGTTCCGGTTGACGCTGTTACCGCTTCCGCTAGCGGACTTGACCCGCATATCAGTCCGGAAAACGCCAGAATTCAGGCGCCAAGAGTGGCCAGGTTACGCTCTGTAAATGAAAATCGCATCATTGACATGATACTTCAGTGCTCTTCAGGCCCTGACCTGGGAATTTTGGGGCATGAGCGTGTAAATGTGCTGAAACTAAATCTGATGCTGGATGGACGGAATTGCGACTGAATCATTTCTCCAAAAACAGACCCGATTCGTTTCTAAGAATGATCCGTCGCGCAAATCGCGGACGTTTGAAAATATTTCTGGGATACGGCGCTGGGGTTGGAAAGACCTATCAGATGTTACTGGAGGGA
>CAITZA010000166.1 GCA_903896745.1 uncultured Desulfomonile sp.
GGGTCTATCGCGACCACAGCGTTGATTGCGTCAATATTCCAACGAGCGCGTTCATCAATATCCAAACTGGAAGAAAACCCCAGGAAAACTTTCGGTTTATGCGAACTCCATTTTTTCGCTGCCATGATTATGGGACCCGCGCCGGTTCCCCCACCAATCATGACAACCGGGGTATTCCGCTCCGGAGAGGAAAAACCCTTTCCATAAGGGCCCCTGAACTGAACCTCATCCATGTTTCGGAGTTCCTGCAGCGCTTTGGTAAACGGCCCAACCGCCCTGACAAGGAAGCTGAGAGGATTTGTATCAACCGGTGAGAACGGTTTTTCCCCAACACCCGGTATGCGTAGGAAAAAAAACTGACCCACCTGGCATGACACATCCCGGTTCAGTTTGAGCTCAAACATGTTCTCGGCAATAGTTTGATTTGACGTAACAAGCGCGGGGCTGTAATCGGTTCTTACGTGGATAGGAGGTGGAGTAAAATGCGATTTTCTGGCTTCTTTCTTGTCGATTCCTGTTGATAGCCAATCGAAGTGAGCCGGCAAACTTTTCGTGTCGATAAAAGCCAGCGCCGAACCGACTCCAAACAGAGACGCTCCGGCTATTTGATAAGCCGTGACATCTTCCGGTCGCGATATTCCTCCGCAGGCGATTATGGGTATTTTCACCAGTGAGGCCGCTTCCCGTACCAGTCTGAGTCCTAACGGCCTAATAGCCGATCCGGACAGGCCCCCGTTAACGTTTGTCAATACAGGTTTACCCTGGCTATCGACAACGGTTCCCGGTCCCACCGTGTTTATTAGGCTCAGCCCGTCAGCTCCAAGTTGTTCGCACAAACATGCTATGTCGTGAAAATTGGGTATATTGGGTGAAAGCTTTGGAATAATGGGTTTTCTGATCTTCTTCTTCAAGATGTCAATAATCAGACTGATCATTTCAGGGTCTGACCCCACAGACTGCCCCGCCCCTTTTACATGTGGGCATGACAGATTTAGCTCAAACGCTTCCGCAATCGGTTCAAGGACCTCGGCGCATCCAAGGAATTCCTCCGCTGTCTCACCCATTATCGAAACTACCAACGGTTTATTCTCATGCAAAGGCTTGAGCGGTCTGATGGATTCGAGGAATGAATGGGCGCCGGGATTTGCAAGCCCAACCGCATTGACAAAACAACCCGGGTGGTATTCGTGGATTATTGGTTCCCTGTAGCCGGGCCTTGGCGCCAGACTGATCGTTTTTGTGGTCAAAAACCCGAGAGCGTGGATGTCTCGAGCCAGTCCGGCGATTACAGTAGGGACCGTGGTCACTATTCCTGACGGTATTGTAAATGGTTTCCTTACAGATAATTCCCCAATTCTTACATGAAATTCCTCAAACATTTTTTATCACGGCTCCACTAAGCAGTCTTGACCTAATTCAGCGCCTTATTGTCCCGATCCAGGAAGAAGACTGGATTACGGGGCTTTGATTCGCTTCTTACCTCAAAATAGAGCGAAGGTGAGTTGACTCGTCCTGACGTCCCAACCGCCCCTATCGTCTCGCTCCTCTTGATCCTCTTGCCATTTTCCGTTCTTGTGTCCTTCAAATGGGCATAAACAGTGACCAGTCTGTCCGGATGATCCGGATGCTCAATCAGTATTACTTTTCCATATCCGGCGATAGACCCAACATAACCGACTCGTCCATCCGCAGCCGCCACCACCGGAGTTCCATCCGGAGCTCCTATGATTATACCATTATGTTGGGCGCCGTCCCGAACTCCAAATTCCGAGACGACCTCTCCCTTAACCGGCCATGAGAGTTTTGATGTGTCGTTCACATCCTCAACGGGTTGTTCCGCGGCCTGTTCCCCGGCTCCAGCCTTTTCCAGACCCGAACCCGGAATAAATATCTTCATGCCCTCCCTTATAACGTATGGAGGCTTGATGTTGTTTAGCTCAGCCAGAAAACGAACCGTCGTTCCATACTTCCTGGCTATTTTTGTTAGATTATCATCCCTTGTGACAGAATAATACTGTCCGGAAACCGGAACAGTTGAATTCATTCGGGGAGGTTCATGATCAGATTGCCGCACGGGCGCTGACCTTATGGGACAACCGGAAAGCAGTATTAGAAATACCAGCGGTAATATCCGTAAAATAATTGACAGTGGAAGCTGTGATTGCACTCAATCAAATTCCATAAAGAGACAAGTAATATCTGGGGGAAAAATCAATGAGAGTATTCAAGCGGATACTGTAAATTGTAGCCTGTTACCCCGACCATCCATATTTTCCGATCAAATCTACAAACCTGCATGCCGTATGGTTTTCAGTTTCTAATTTGCCATGAGATTTTGTGATCTTCCTGAGCGTTTGTGAAAACCTGTCACCTATCGGTATGACAAGCCTGCCTTTTTCGGCAAGCTGTTCACACAGGGTATCCGGAAGAATGGGACAACCGGCTGTCACCAGTATCGCGTCAAAAGGCGCCTCGGATGGCCAGCCTAAAGTCCCATCCCCAACGCTAAATACAACATTCGATATACCGATACTAAACAGATGCTGCTGAGCCAGTTCGGAAAGCGCCCCTATCCTCTCCACGGTAAAAACAGTCTTGCAAAGCCTGGCAAGAATCGCAGTCTGATAGCCACACCCTGTTCCTATTTCAAGCGCCTTCTCTTCTCCGCGCAACTCAAGCAGTTCAGTCATGATCGCTACCATATAAGGCTGGCTAATGGTTTGACCGTGACCGATAGGAAGCGGGTTATCATCATACGCATAACTTTCCCTGTCTTTCGATACAAAAACATGCCTTGGAATTTCTCGCATGACCGACAGGACACGTTTATCCCTTATACCCCTAGTCACGAGCTGCGAGGTGACCATGCGCTCGCGCGCTTCATCGAACTGCAATTCATGTTTGGAGAATATCATTTCCAAAAAACCTGCGCAGGTCTACTTACGATCAGGATTGTAAGCGTTAGCCGGAGGCAATGGCGCCCCGGACGGATTGGCGGCGCCTTGTCGAGGAGCAGGACTTCCACTGGTCGCAGGCTTTGCAGGAAAAAATTTCGTGTCCATATATTCCGAAAATCTGTCCATTAGATTTGAAGGCAGCGCCATTAGCCAGTCCACGGTATCTGAGACCATCGCGCCAGGGGTTCCGCCGTCGTAATAGGGGTTATTATGCTGTGGGTATTGGTATTGAGGCCAGTGCTGCGCCCCCGGTGTCTGGGAACCGGATCGAGTCTGACCAGGATTCCCGGGAACGTTTATTGGATCCTGGAACTGTCCAGGACCCGGCGCAAAAACCCCCGGGCCGACCGGAACCGGAGCCTGCTGAGTCACTTTTTGAGCCTGAACCA
>CAITZA010000167.1 GCA_903896745.1 uncultured Desulfomonile sp.
GAACAAATTATAGGGATCCAGTGGAAATAGATGAATCCCACATTGATGAGTCATGTCATGAAATGGAACAGGAAGAATCGCTGGACACCTCTGATCTCTGCGCCGACGATGCGACTGAGGACGCTCCTGACGGGTCCGACGTCTCTGAACGGATTGCCGTAAGAGTATGTGGGATTCGTTTTGGATATGCCAGTAAAATCTATCACTTCGAATCCGGCGCCATGGAACTCGTTTATGGCGACTGGGTAGTCGTGAAAACCGAAAAAGGCCTTGGTCTTGGGCAGGTCGCCCTGCCGCCTTTTGAAAAGCATATTCACGTCAGCCAGCTTGAAGGCCTTAGGAAAATTATCAGAAAAGGCGGCAAGGTAGATCTTTACCAGAAACAGAGATGCAGCGAAAGGGAAGCTGAGGCTCAGGCATATTGTCTGGACAGGGTGGAAGAGCTCGGCCTGCCCATGAAACTAGTTGCTGTTGAATGTTTTTTCGATGGTTCCAAGTATGTTTTTTACTTTACATCCGAGGGGCGGGTTGATTTTCGTGAGCTTGTCAAACAGTTGGTATCGCGTTTCCCGGTTCGCATCGAAATGAGGCAGATCGGAGTCAGACACGAAGCCAAGATGACCGGTGGGCTGGCAGGTTGCGGACAGGAGTTATGCTGTTCCCGTTTTCTCACAGATTTCAGACCAGTTTCTGTCAAGATGGCCAAGAACCAGAACCTGTCACTTAACCCAACCAAGATTTCGGGGGTTTGCGGACGCTTGATGTGTTGCCTCGGGTATGAGCACGATACCTATGAGGAATTCAGCAGGGGACTGCCCAAAGTTGGCCGGATGGTAAAAACACCTAGTGGAGAAGGCTTGGTAATCAAACACAATCCACTGGAAGAAACCATACTGATCAAAATCGATGAAGAAACCCAGATTGAAGTAAAACGCGGGGACATTCTAAGCGAGTTTGACGCTGCCGCTCCCAAAAAGGAAGATCAGCAGCAGGGCTCAAAACAGCCCAAAAGGGGCGGCCCAAGATTATCCGAAGAAACGGTTTTATCGGAAGAAGACAATCTTCTGGAGTAATGTCAATACTATCGGGCACGTCCCGTCATTAATCGGTTACATGCCGGGTTTGTGAAACCAGGAATGGAGATGGCAGGTATTTTGTACTGTTTTTTCCCGGCGCATGGGATCACGACCCAAAGTGTGGTAACAGGTTTGTCCTTTTTTACAATCATTAGTCGTGGTGACGCCCGTGAGGAATTTTGATCTATGAAGCGAGTAATATTAGGAACAGCGGGTCATATTGATCATGGGAAAAGTCAGCTCGTCAGAGCTCTAACCGGCACAGACCCGGATCGTTTGAAGGAAGAGAAGCAGCGGGGAATCAGTATTGAACTGGGCTTTGCCTTTTTGGACCTTAGCCCCGAAATCCGTATGGGGATTGTGGATGTTCCCGGACACGAAAAGTTTGTGCGTCAAATGGTGGCCGGAGCTGGTGGCGTAGACATAGCCGCCTTGGTGGTAGCTCTGGATGAGGGCGTGATGCCACAGACGGTTGAGCACTTGGATATTCTTTCTTTGCTCGACTTACAGCAAGGCATAGTGGTTCTTACCAAATCTGATCTGGTCGATGAAGAGCTTGCGATGCTTGCCGAAGAGGATGCGCGTGATCTGGTCCAAGGCACGTTTCTCGAAAACGCCCCAATGGTACGAGTTTCCTCAAAAACGGGCCAAGGCATAGATGAGTTAAAACAACTATTGCTTGAATTGGCCGAAAGGGCCGTCTCCAAGCCTGTTCATGGTCTATTGCGATTGCCGATCGACCGAATTTTCACGTTGAAGGGACATGGAACAATTGTTACAGGAACCCTAATTTCGGGTACCCTGAAAGTTGGAGATGAAGTCGAAATATTACCCAAAGCCATAAAATCTTCTGTCCGATCTCTCGAATCACACAATACCTCTGAACAGCAGGCCTACCCGGGGGAACGCGTCGCAGTTAACCTGAGAGGCGTCGAGCACGATGAAATCTCGCGAGGAGACGTTTTAACCCATCCAAACACCTTCAAACCATCATATATAATTGATGTAAAACTAACCGCAATCCCACGCTCAGTCATCCCACTGGCAGACAGAAAGAAAGTTCGCCTTCACCACTACACCTCTGATGTGGAAGCCATGGTTGTTTTGCCTGAGGGTGATGTGCTGGAAGCCGGCAAGCAATCGGTAGCTCAGTTGAGAACTTCATCGCCGGTTGTTCCAAGCGCTGGAGACAAATTTGTTATACGGGCCCTGTCTCCTTCCATAACCTTGGGAGGCGGAACGGTTCTGAATCCGCGTGGGGCCAAATTAAAAGCCCGGTCATCGCGGGTTTTTGTTGAAACAAATCGAGAGGACGATACAGCAATAGTGCTATCTCTGATCAGAAGCTCGGCCCTTAAAGGTCTCACCAAAAATGAGCTCATTGGTATGTCAGGGCTCTCAGCGTCGCGTCTGGATAAAATTCTCGACAGCATTCGCAACCAGCGAAGCGTTACGCAATTCGATCAAGCTGATAAGCGTCTTATACATAAGGAGTTCTTTGACCTGATCAAGAAGAAAATAACCGCTAAGGTTGCGTCCTTTCACGAAAGTCAGCCTCTCAAGGATGGTATTTCCAAACAGGAATTACGCTCAACTACGCCCGGAAGCGATAAACTTTTCAAGGCTGCCCTTGACAACCTCTGTAGTCAGAAGGAACTGATCGATCAGGGAGACACCATACGGCTGGCAAGTCATGAACTGAAATTGCACGACAATCAGGAGGAACTGATTGAGCATTTTTACAGGTTGATTAGCGAAGGGGCCGGAACACCACCCGTAATGAAGGAATTGCTCGCTACTACAAAATGTGATCCCAAACAGGCTAGAAGTCTTCTTGCAATACTGGAAAAGAACAAGAGAATCGTAAAAATAAACCAGGACATATATTTTGAAGCAAACCTGCTGAACAGGATAAAGGATAAACTTATAGAATCAATCAGGGCGAGCGGCGGGATTACTCCGTCAAAATTTCAGGAACTCACGGGATCTTCCCGCAAGTACAACATCCCGCTTCTCGAATACTTTGACAGGGAACGTGTTACTCTCAGGGTTGGAGATCAACGAGTGCTGAGAGGCGCAGGTAGTTCAGGAGGCGCCGGAAACTCAGAATAGAAATCGGCCAGTTTTCTGATTCTCCCAAGACAATCGGCACGGTGGGATTCAAATTTCCTGGCATTTTCCGGAACCTTATCCTGCACATAACGCATAAGCGACCATGCCTGATGATCCATACATAGAAAAGAGTCGTCCAGCAGATTGAGCAATTTCCTGTCAATCAATGACATTTGAGACGAATCGATTATTTTTATTTTTGCCCTGATTATTCGTATCCTGCGCTGAACGTTCCTGCTAATTTCGAGCGCAGTATCCTTGGGAATGACGTCAGAAACGTATCCATCCGCTGTTGTCCCTAGAAGTAGGAAAGAATCGTTCAAATAAGCGGTGGCGGTTTCTCCAAAGGCGTTAATTAAAGCGCCCTGATTGACGGCATGAGAGGTTGAAGCTATTAAAATAAACAACAAAACCGGTAAAATTTGAGATAGTTTCATCTTTTTCTTCTGTATTCTCAAGTTATTCTGGGCATTTTACAGCCTCTAACATTGAAATTTCTTATCATGGACACTCAAAGGAGACAACAGATTTCATGAAAATTCTTTTGCACGCCTGCTGCGCCCCCTGCCTGGTAATTCCCTACGATGATCTGACTTCCCAGGGGCACGATGTGACGGCCATATTTTTTAATCCTAATATTCATCCTTTTACCGAGCGTCTGAGACGCCTGGATGCTTTCAACGAATATACCTCCCAAAACGGAATCAAGGTACTGGAAGATAATTCCGGAAAGGATATGGAAGACTGGTTTCGCGAAATTGCATTTCGAGAGTCACAGAAGTGCTGGATATGTTTTAATTTCAGGATGGATGTCATTGGTAAAATGGCTGAGTCCAAAGGCTTTGACGCCTTTTCGACGACGCTGTTGTTTAGCCGGTTTCAAAAACATGACCTTTTGAAGTCTTCCTGTGAGGCTGTTTCTGGAAAATATGAAATCCCATTCGTCTATAACGACTGGCGCTCCGGATGGAATGAGGGCGTTAAGAGGTATCGCAAGCTAGGCCTGTACCGACAGAAATATTGCGGTTGCGTATATAGTGAAAAAGAACGCGCCCTGAAGATAATGTAGGCAATTCATTTTTACCGCCTGTTTTTAGCTGAAGATCAAACATGCGTGTTGCCGTATCATTGTGATCTGATGTATAGTTAGTCTGTTACACTCCTTGGTTATGGGATGATCAATGGATTCAATTATGCGTTTAGGTCACAATTGCTGGGCCACGCTAGTCCTGTTTATCGCATCAGGGCTGATCGCGGTGTTTGCGCATCAGGCTATAGCTGACGAAAAGTCGCGCCCCCAAGGATATCCTCAAAAACCATGGTTGATGATAAGCCTCAACCCGGATGGTTTTTCGCGTGGAGCGAGAAATGTGCAGTCTGTGATCGATAATATGACCGGGGACAAACGGTGTGTCTCCATGAACTTCAAGGAAGTGACTCTCGACGTTCTGGAAGAACTCTCTCCAGAGTTCATAGTTTTGAGTCCGCAAGGCACTCCATGGTGTCGTTACACAGGTCAAACCGGTATCGCGCTGCAAAATTTCCTCTGGATGATTCCGACTATGGCTGAGGACCTCAACATTCCTATCCTCGGGATATGTGGTGGGCATCAGGCGCTTGCGATGGCCTTTGGCGGCAGGGTTGGCCCAATCAGGGCCGGCTCTCTTGACTGTATGCCTTACAACAAGGAACGGCAGGGTGGGGTTATCAAACTGACCCAAACCAATCCGGACCCAATCTTTGTGGGGCTTGAAGGCAAGGTTAACATGGTGGAAAGCCACTACGACGAGGTGAAGTCCCTTCCACCTGGTTTTGTTCTTCTGGCGTCGGAGAAACTAAGCCCTAATCAAATCATTCGGCATCCTACCAAGCCAGTGTACGGAATTCAGGGGCATCCTGAACATTTCTTGTCCAGTCGTCCCGATGGTGGTATTTTGATACGAAATTTTCTTAACATAGTCGAAATACACAATGAGACGACCCGAAGAATTTCCAGGAGCGCGCCCGAAAGTCTCGCTTATCTTCAGTAAGCGCTCGCTTTTTTAAAACAAAGTTCTTTTTGTCGTAGTACCGTTGGAATCTGTTTATAGGGAAAGTTCAAACTACGTTTTCTTGTGGCGTTGTTCTTTCTCTATGATAAAGACACCCCTTAACCCTTAGTGGAGGTAATAAATGGGCGATGAAAACCGAAAGATACTAGTAGTCGGGGGAGGAATAAGCGGTATAACAGCAGCCATCGAAGCCGCTGAGGCTGGAGCTGAGGTTACGCTGATCGAACGCAACCCCTATCTGGGTGGGCGTGTGACCCAACTCAATCAATACTTCCCCAAGCTTTGTCCACCTACCTGTGGTTTAGAAATAAATTTCAGGCGAATCAAACAAAACCCCAAAATTTCCGTCTATACCCTAGCGGAAATTGAATCCCTGTCCGGTTCTCCAGGCAATTATCAGGCCGTTCTCAAACTGAATCCAAGATATGTCAACGACAATTGCACATGTTGTGGTAAGTGCTCAGAAGTTTGCGAAACCCAAATTCCCAATCCCGTAAACTATGGTATGGACACAATGCCCGCAGCATATTTGCCTCATGCCATGGCGTTTCCTTTCAAATACGTTCTGGACCCCGGGATTGTTGGAACCGAAGAAGCCAGGAAGTGCCTTGACGCATGTAAATATAATGCCATAGATTTGGATATGCAGCCGGCGTCCTTGAATCTGAATGTAGGATCCGTAGTTTGGGCAACCGGATGGGATCCCTATGAAGTTGAAAAAGTCGATTATCTCGGCTTTGGAAAATACCCGGATGTAATTACCAGTGTTATGTTTGAACGCCTTTCCGCTTACAATGGACCGACGGGCGGCAAGATTATCCGACCTTCAGACGGCAAGCCTGTCCAGAGCATAGCCCTGGTTCAATGCGCCGGATCAAGAGACGAAAATCACCTGGCGTACTGCTCTGGGATTTGCTGCCTTGCCTCCCTCAAGCACGCAACATATCTGAGAGAAAAGAATCCCGACAGTAAGGTTTACATGTTCTACATTGATATTAGAGCGATGGGCAAGTACGAGGACTTTTACGTCAAGGTTCAGTCCGATGAAAATGTTGTTTTGACAAAGAGCAAAATTGCCCGTGTGTCCATCGACAGGGAATCTGGCCAGATGTTGGTCGAAGGAGAGGATATCGGGCGGTCTGAAAAAGTCAAACAACTCGTCGATCTGGTTGTGTTAGCGGTGGGAATGAAACCTGGAACGGCTTCATGTAAACCGTCACTCGACATGGATTACGATGACTTCGGTTTTGTAACTGGTTCTGGTTCCTCGGGACTTATCCCTGCGGGTTGCGTTAAGGCGCCGATGGAAGTGGCGGCGTCACTTCAGGATTCTACAGCGGCTGCTTTGAAAGCGATCTCGACCGCCATGGGGAGGTAGTGTTAATGGATCAAAAAATTGGAGTATATATATGTTCAGGTTGCGGAATCGGGGAAGCCATCGATTGTCAGGCGCTTGGTTCCGTGGCGGAGGAGTTCTCAATCGCCAAGGTTGACCACAGCGAAATGCTATGTGGCGTAACCGGCATTGAAACCATCAATTCCGACATTGCGTCGGGCGCTGTTAACTGTGTTGTCATTGCCGCATGTTCGGGCCGCGTCAAAACCGGCGAGTTTTGCTTTGACCCGATGACTGTCATCTCAGAGCGTCTGAACATTCGCGAACACGTCGCATGGTGCCAGCCGGCTGGCGCTGAAGACACACAGATGATGGCCGACGACTACATGAGAATGGCCATCACCAGGGTTCAGAAAACAACCCTTCCGAAGCCATATCTGGAAGAGCTTGACAAGACAGTTCTGGTCATCGGCGGCGGCGTTTCCGGTTTACAGGCTGCGCTCGAAGCGGCAAAAGCCGACTACAAGGTTATACTTGCAGAAAAAGAAGCTTCGCTCGGTGGGCAAATGCTAAACTGGTATAAAAATACGCCTACCCAGGCCCCATACCAGGAACTCTCCGAAATTTCCGTGCAGGCCACTATTGATGAAGTCACATCTAACCCCAACATTACCGTCAAGACGAATGTGACAATTGAGAAAATCGCAGGCGCTCCCGGTATGTTCGACGTTACCTTCAGCAATGGAGGTGGAACCAATCGTATTGGATCAATAGTCCTGGCAGCCGGATGGAAGCCATACGACGCTTCGAAACTGGAAAGCCTCGGATTTGGAAAGTTCCCGGATGTCATCACAAATGTGCAGATGGAAGAAATGGCAAAGGCCGGCGCCATCGCCTGCCCATCCGACGGATCGGCTCCTTCTGTAGTCGCATTCATACAATGCGCCGGATCAAGGGATCAGGATCATCTCCCATACTGTAGCGCTGTTTGCTGCCGGGTCTCACTGAAACAGGCGCTATATGTGAAAGAACAGAATGAAGAAAATAAGGCCATAGTATTCTACAAAGACATGAGGACCCCCGAGCAGGCCGAGGAGTTTTACAAACAGGTTCAAAAAAATGGGGTTGTCTTTGTAAAAACAGACACGTCCAAAGTCACGATTTCCGAAGGTTCGGAGCGCAAACTTTCAATCGAAACCATGGATGAACTGCTGGGCGAGCCGATACAGATTGAAGCGGATCTCGTTGTGTTGGCCACTGGCATGCAGCCGGCTACTCTTGACGACCCGATCCTCAACCTTGAATATCGTCAGGGACCCGCCATGCCCCAGCTCAAGTATGGCTTCCCCGATTCGCACTTCATCTGTTTCCCTTACGAAACCAGAAGAACAGGCATATACGCTGCGGGATGTGTTCGACAGCCCATGACAGCCTCTCGTGCAGCCAATGACGGAACAGGCGCCGCATTGAAGGCCATACAATGCGTCGAAATGGCCTCCCAAGGTAAGGCCGTCCATCCACGAGCGGGTGACATGTCATATCCCGACCTCTTCATCCAGCGATGCACGCAGTGTAAACGCTGCACAGAAGAATGCCCGTTCGGTATGTATAACGAAGATGTCAAGGGAACCCCCCTGCCGCATCCGACCCGTTGCCGGCGTTGCGCCATATGCATGGGCTCCTGTCCGGAAAGAATCATTTCCTTCAACAACTATTCGGTAGACATGATCGGCTCCATGATCAAGTCGGTGAATGTTCCTGACGAATATGATGAAAAACCTCGGGTCATAGGATTTATTTGCGAAAACGACGCCTTCCCGTCACTCGACATGGTTGGAATCAACAAACTCAATTATCCGCCATGGTTCAGGTTCATACCATTACGATGTCTTGGATCACTCAACCTGGTGTGGATCGCCGACGCGCTCTCAAAGGGCATTGACGGAATAGTGCTGTTCGGCTGCAAATTCGGTGATGACTATCAGTGTCATTTCATACAGGGAAGCGAGCTTGCAAATACCCGTATGACAAAAATAAAGGAAACATTGGATCGTCTTGTACTGGAATCTGATCGAATAAGATTCGAACAGATATCTATTGATCAGTATGAACGTATACCGGCAATCCTGGAAGAGTTCACGCAGAGACTTGAAGAGCTCGGTCCAAACCCGTACAAGGGCTTCTAATCGAAGGAATGAATATGGAAACCAAGATACCTTTTTTGGAAGTAAGCGACGCCATAGTAATGTCGGGCGCAGAAACTCTTTACTGGTGTATGCAGTGCGGACTCTGCACTGGAACCTGTCCATGGAGACTGGTGCCCGGTGAGGCTTCTGAACAGTTCAATGTAAGATTGGTGCAAAGGATGGGGCAACTCGGACTAGAAGGTTTTGAGTCCGAAAACTGCCTGTTTGCTTGCACAACCTGTCGGGCGTGTGTCGATAGATGTCCGCGCGGTGTTGACATTATAGGTAATATACGTGGAATGCGCGCCATGCTGGCCGAAGTCGGCACTATCCCACCGAGTCTCAAACCGATAGCCGGCAGCCTCCACTCACAGGGAAATCCATGGTCTGGCCCCAGGGAAAAACGAACAGAATGGACCGAAGGCCTCGACGTGCCCGCTTTCTCCGCTGACACCGAATACCTGCTGTTTGTCTGCTGCACCTCTTGCTACGACATCAGGAGCCGAAAAATCGCAAAAGCGGTCGTAACATCCCTAAGAGCCGCAGGCATCAGTTTCGGAATCGTGGGCGCGGAGGAAAGTTGCTGTGGAGAATCAATCCGAAAGATTGGAGACGAGGCGCTGTTTTCTAAACTCGCTGAATCCAATATCAACCTCTACAATGGCAAGGGCGTCAAGAAGATCATAGTTACTTCGCCCCACTGCCTGTATACGTTCAATAATGAGTATCCGGAGCTGGGAGGTGAATACGAGGTATACCACTACACCGAGATTCTGGCGCAGGCTGCGGCTGAGGGAAAAATATCACTTTCCGGCAAGATGGCCGGTGAAGTTGTTATGCACGACCCGTGTTATCTAGGTCGCCACAACGACATTTACGACGCGCCGAGGAACTTGATCACTTCTATCCCGGGCGCCGACATCAAGGAACTGGCAAGAAATAGGAAAAACAGTGTTTGTTGCGGTGGCGGTGGCGGACGTGTGTGGATGGAAACCAAAGCCGGTGAGCGATTCGCGGAGCTCAGAATTACCGAGGCGATCGAATCCGGAGCAAAAACACTCGTAACATCATGCCCCTACTGCATAACCATGCTGGAGGATTCATGCAATGTTATGGGCAAACAATCCGAATTGAAAGTGATGGATTTGTCTGAGTTGGTGGCCGAAAATCTCTGATTTTAACTGAAGAATCATTATTTTCGTGGATTATTAAGCAGGCGCCTGGAAACAGGCGCCTGCTTTTTTTCAGCGAGTCTCACGAGTGTTTGGTTTTAGGAACAGCGGTCAGGTAAATGCTGAACAGGAATCCTACGAAAATTGCCAGCCACAGGGTGCATATCCGAATGAGCAGAACTGCAGGCAACCCTTCAGAATATGTTATGCCCATGAATGTCATAAGCCCAATCATGCCTGCTTCGGTACCGCCTATTCCTCCAGGGGCCATGGATAAAGCGCCTACCAGCGTAGAAAAACTGTAAATGAAGTTGGCCTCGAGTAATGTCGCGCTCAAGCCAAATCCCTTCATAATGATATAAAGCGATACCGCTTCCATTGACCAGGCCAGAAATGACAAAACAAGTCCGATGAAAAATATCCGTGCCGTCATTAATTCCTTGCCGGAAAGTAATGCCGCAAGGACCCTTTTGGCCGGCCAGGCCATTACCCGGAAACGCGCCAGCCATGTAAGCGCTGGACGGTAAATTCCCTCCATGCACAAAAAAACACCAGCCCCGATGACCAATACCGAGCAAGCCAGGAAAAGGCCTATCCAGCCCTCAAACAGCAATAGTGACACTGACCCCAGCAACAATACCCCAAAAAGGTCCATCAGACGCTCTACCACAAGTATCCCTACTACTTTGGTGACGCGCACGCAGTAATCGCGCTTCAGAAAAACACCCTTCATGGCCTCGCCGATCTTTCCCGGCGTTCCGGTCAGCGCAAAACCAGCGAGAAAAGAACTAATGGAATATAACATCGGGACGGATTCGCCATTCTTTTGAAGATAATAATGAAACCTGACCCCCCTAAGTGTCCAGCCGACAACCACCAGAGCAATCACCTGAACAAGACTCTCCGCAGGAAATCGCGCCAAAGCGGATATTATAGATTGATATCCCGACGCTATCGTTACAGCGCCATACAGGGCTATGCCGGCCAATGAAAATATCAGCACTGACCTTATGATGCGCGAATAGGAAAATGTCGGTTCCCCCTCGGGGCTATCAATAATCTCGGTGTTTATGTCGCTTACTTCGGTGCTGGCGCTGTTTGTCATTTTTTTGAAAGCTTTCCATTTTCCAGGGTAATTAACGCCTTGGGAAATAAACACATTTTTGGCTGAAATTCGTCCACGCAGCGTCTAGTTGATAACGGAGATTATTAACATAAGCTGCCATTTGCTGATACTGGGAATCTGAAGGATGCATACGCTGGGCATGATAATAAGCCTGATAATATGAATTCCAAAGAGTTTTCCAGTTCCTCTCCAACTGAAGGCATTCACCAAATTCGGGGTTTGTCAAATTAGGCCTGAAAGCGTATTCCGAATCCATCTGTTGAGGCTGCCTCTGAGGTGGTTGAGGAACCCCTTGAAACTGGGCTTGGGAAACGACCTCGACAGGAAGAACCAGCGACGTCAGAATCGCAACCATTACCAACAACATCGTAAAGAACGGCTTTTCCGGTATAAACTTCGTAAGGTTCACTTGCATTGCCTCAAGGTTATCATAGCGCTTGGAAAGCTTATTCTGAACAATACAACTAAGTGTCTAATAATCATACTAAATTACGCACATTTGGTCAAGGAGTGAATTGGCCGACATCAAAATCCCTAGTCACAACCCCCATAGGTGATTGGGAGTCAAAGCTGGTGGTCACCTTGGTCGGGAATTCTGAAAACGAAGTAATAAAGAATCGTTATTATAGACAGCGTTATTACCGCTGACCATACAACATCGGTAGTAAAATGGCCACCCTGGACGATTCGGGTCAGGCTGACAACTCCGCCATAAACCAAACCGGCTCCAAGTCCTACAGATGCTGCCACCGAATGAATCGGATAAAACGCAATTACCGAGCAGGTCGAAAAAGCTATGGCGCAGTGACCGCAAACGAAAGACTTACCGGTTCCTTTGCCACCCGGATCCCAGAAATGCCGATACTGTTCTGTTGACCCAAACCGCTGCAGATCGGCAGGCCGCGGTCTGCCCCAAAATTCCTTCAATATTCCGTTTACAACCAACCCCGGTCCAAGTATTACCGACAGTATTACAACAAGAAACGGCTTTGCATACCGTCGGTCCAGGCGTCCAATACGGATCAGGGCGTAACCCGCAAGAGCTAAAATTCCCATGGCTATCCCAGGGATTTCTCCATACCGGTAAAGAAAACCGAACGGGTGAGATTTACCAGCAGGCCATGAATTACTGCGGTCACAAGCCACATAGAAACGAGACGCAACAGAAAGATCAGTATCCGTCAATGAGATCATAACGCTACTGACAAAGCCCAAAGCCATCAAAAGGCATAATATCGTTACGCCGCGTTTTATCGAATATGTCAAAAACATCCGCCTGCCATAAATATCTTGTTCATTGCCGACTGTTTTGTAATACGACAGATTAAAGACTA
>CAITZA010000168.1 GCA_903896745.1 uncultured Desulfomonile sp.
AACGTCATTACTATCTGCCAGATGAACAGAAGTGTGAATATAATGGCCGAACAAACAAAAAACCTGTTTAATAACGATATACCCTCCCACCATGCTTCCATTGGTCAACTCCACCGATCTCATCCATTAGTGAAAAAATACTATCACAAGGAACTGATCTGCGACGAGTTATTTGAATATATTGAGGCTCTGGGCCTAAATCCGTGGCGTCATCTTTATTATTGCACAGTCGCGCCGATATGACGGACAGTTGTTGATATGACGTGCGCGCCTTAACAGATTCGTCTACGGAGTCAAGAGTTTCAATTTGCCAATCTTTTTAATAATTCCATAATCACGCCGCCGAACAAGTACATGATGGCGATGAAAACTCCTGCAGAAATCATTATACCCATAAATATCCGCTGGCTTAAACGAAGTTGGTTCCAGTTCTTGTGCCCACCGAACGCATGCCATTCACTAGCGTCATGCCAGCCTCGTGGTTTATCCGAAGTATATTCTGTATCCTCCTTGAGAGTTTTGAACGTATGCCCACATATCCTGCATTTTAGTGGGTAATACTGCATAATCATGGTCCGCCAGCCAAGGGTCACGAACGTAAGAAGATAACTGAAACGTTTTCCATAACCGAAATCAACAACATGTGGTGTGATCCCTCGACATTTTTCACAGTATCTATTGATTAAGACCAACTTTTTCAAGAAGAATAAGAGCGACAAAAGGAATATAGACGCCAGCATGATCCAAAGTGCAATTTCAAACGTCTGATAATCCATCGCCCTTCCCTAAAGAAGCGCCAACCCTTGAGAAGTAGACTTTATCCAATAAAAAACAGACATATTTGCTGGGGCTGACGATATACAGGTCTATGACTTGCATGAAATTCCGGAAAATGTTTGGCTATCATCTTCTCCACCATGACGATCCACCCTGGGGAGGAGGCAAACGATGCTCGTTTTCAGATGAATCAGTCTGTTCAATATATTGTGGTCGTTCTTCATAGCTCGGTTGTTGGTAAGTCTGTGGTCGTTGCCGGGCAGTTTGTTCAGATTGTGACGCTGAGGTCTGGTTCGGATCCCGCTCCTTACTGGCTGTCTCTATATGCTTGAGGTTAGCGCCGATGACCCAACCCTCAACAGGTTTTACAATCATGACCCAGGTGTCCTCAGACCAGTTTTCCGTTATCGTTACCTGTTCGCCAAGTCGAGCGCACGCGACCTGACTCGATTTTGCGTTGGGCGATGACATGATAGGCATACACTTACGCTTTCGGTCAACCACGCCAACTTCTACCACAGTGACCGATCCAGTTGAAGGAACCGCCGATTGCTCCTGAGCAGTTGTAACCTGAGCGCTCCCCGGGCTAAAGATGTTGATGACTTCTGCGTGACTAAACGCGTTGGCTATCTCTTCAGCAGTGAACCCGGTGTCGTTCTTGATAGTCCTGTCAGCCCCCTTCGCAAGAAGTAATTTCACCGCTGACGCATGACCACCCCTGGCAGCCATCATTAAAGCAGTAAAACCTTTGTCATTCTGTGCATTTATGTCGGCATTCCTGTCTACCAGCAGCGATATTACGTCCATGTTTCCGGTTTGAGCCGCCGCAATCAGGGGGGTGATTCCTCCTTCGCCCCGAGCGTTTACAGAAACACGCGATGAAAGGAGCTGTCCAACTTTTTGAACATCGCCAGATTTAATAGCCGAGAGCAAGTCCGGCTTAACAGCCTGAGCCAGTGAGGGTGGGTCACCTCCGAAACTGAGGACCATTCCAAGCATTACAACTATCTTCATCAATCCGCTTTTGGTCATTTTACGCCATACATGCAACATTTTTTTACCTCGCATTAATCGCAGCCCCAAAAATGTTCTCCGGAATTGTGCATGAATTTCTAGCGAACAAATTTAACCGGAACTGCTGAATAAAATATCTGAACCATTATATGTGTCCGGCCCATGATCAGGTCAGTCCCCAGAAACTGCAATCATCAACCTGATAGTCATTTGGGGCCAAAAGGCCCGAATATTTTTCGCATCTTATCGTCGTGCTTCTCAAACTCGTCAACAAAAGAATCAGCAGCTTCTCTCATCTTACTCTCAGCGGCCTCTTTTGGTTTTTGGGAATCCAGAAATTTTTTCAACTCTTTTTGGAAGTCTTCATTTTGCTTTTTTTTATCGCCATATAGCTGATCTATCCTCTCTTTTTCCTGTTTATGCCAGGCCCATGCCTCGTCCTTACTCATTCCAGATTTAACTTTTTCGTCTCGTTCCCCTATGGCCTGTATCTCACGCCATTTCTTTTCCTGCTGTTTTGTATCCTCAAACCAATTATCCAGACCCTTCTTGATTCGAACCTCTCTTTCGACGGTTTCCTTTTCTGCACGTTTTTTCAGGCGATCAAGGGCAGTCTCTTTAGGCATCTCAGACTCGTTGACAAAAGAAGCGGCGATCTTCTTCTGCTTTTGATTTTCAAGCATTTTATCCAACTTATCAGCATGCTCCACAAAAGCTTTCCTGGCTTCCTCAGCTTCATGCTTTGGGTTAGATTCTTTGACAATTTTCGGAACCCGGTCATTGCCTTCATAAACCCTGGTGTTTCCCCGATCATCCTTATATGTATCTCCTGGCTTCAAATCACCGATATGTGTTAAATGTCCGGAACTGTCTTTGCGATACTTGCCCATGACGCCAGTTTGAAAGTCTGGGAAAATTACTGTTCCGGTTGGCGCTTCCTGTTTGGTCGATTTGGAACCTACAAAACTCTCCCAATTTTCGTCGGCCCTCCTTTTTGCATCAGCAATCTCAGTTTCTCGTCTCTTTTTAAGAGAATCGCTTAGGGCGGTCTCTTTGATTGCCCCCGCTTCAGACCGATCGAGTCCATGTTTAGCGTCCAAGGCGGCCCGCTGGTCAGCCTCAAATTTTGTTTGCGCTCCCTGCTGGGAGGTTGAAGTCCCTTCATAACTATCTATAAGCTCTTTACGGGCCTTTGATTTGGCAATCTCCTGCTTTTCCCGAGCCGCTTCGGCAGGACCCTGTCGGCTTATCGATTCCAGACCAGACAGTATGTTGTCCCGCTTTTTCTGTATT
>CAITZA010000169.1 GCA_903896745.1 uncultured Desulfomonile sp.
CATTCTGTGGCAATCTGTATAACGTCATGAAAAAGCAGGATCAATCAAATCTATCAACAGGCTTGTCAACGAGTTATCAACAATAACTGTGGAATGATCCCAGCCCGTAAGTGTCTATGGCCTTACCGAACCATTCCACTGGAGATCAATTGACCGACTACAACAAAAAGCGCTTGTTCCTGACCTATCTGAAGGATCTGTTTCACCAGTCCGGAGCTAAACCTTATATCGCAATAGCGGTGTTAATAGGCATGGGACTGACGCAGGGCGTAGGATTACTCATGCTGATCCCTTTCCTGCAACTGATAGGCATTGGGTATTCGGCGCCGGAAGGAATCGTGGCGACAATAGGGAAAGTCTGGGGTTTTACCGGTTTACCGCTTAACTTGCCAGTCGTGCTTGCGGTCTACGTCGCAATCGTGTCGCTGTATGCAATAACTCAGCGATGGTCTACAATCCTGAATTCCGAACTATCTCATGCGTTTACGCGCAGGCTGCGTGACGATCTGTTCACATCCATGACCAGGGTTCAATGGCTTCGATTCATTCAAATAAGGGCGTCTGACATCAATCACGTCATGACCTCGAACCTTGCATCCATCGATAACGCCACCTACGGACTGTTTGCGCTGATCAGCCAGATATTTGTAGCATTTGTTCATATTGGTATAGCCATGGCGTTGTCTTTGACCCTTTCCTGTGTGGCAATCGGGAGTTCAGTATTGCTGCTTCTCATACTCAGGCCCCTCAACCGAAGGTCTTACGAGCTTGGAGAGGAATGGCGCCAAACCATGTCAGGCCTGTTTGGCGTTTTGATGGATCATTTGAGCGGAATGAAGGTAGCCAGGAGTTTTGGGGCCGAAGAAAGGCATATCCGGAGTTTTTGCTCACTCAGCGGAAATCTTGAGCGACAGGCCAATCGTTTTGCGGGCATTCTTTCATCAACAGGCATGTATTACGAGATTGGCGGAGTCATTGTTGTCAGCGTCTTTTTTCTGGTTGGAATCCAGGTACTTCAGATACCGGTATCTACCCTGTTAATAATGCTCTTCCTGTTTGCAAGCCTCGTCCCCATGTTTTCGTGGATGCAGAGGACGTGGCAGGGAACGCTTAACATGTTGCCGGCCTACAGGGCGACGCTGGAAATGATGGACAAATTCCGTTCCGCCGGGGAACCGCAAATATCCGGGCAGGCGATTCCTGTCGAACTCTTTAAAGGCGTTGAGTTCCAGAACGTTTCATTCAGATATGACAAGGAATCCCAAACTTTCGTCCTTCATGACCTGGATGTAATGATTCGCGCCCGTGAGACAACGGTTATTCTAGGGCCATCCGGAGGCGGCAAGAGCACGTTTGCGGACCTGTTAACCGGATTGCTGACGCCAGACCGTGGCAGCGTTCTCGTTGATGGAAAACCGCTTGAAGGTGATCTCCTGCATTCCTGGCGCAGATCCGTGGGATATGTTCCGCAGGAGAGTTTGCTGTTTCATGAAACTTTGAAGGAAAACATGCTGTGGGCATCGCCTGAAAGTTCGGAAGAAGATATCTGGGATGCTTTGCGCATGGCGTCCGCAGACGAATTCGTGAGGGGATTTCCGGACAGGCTGCTAACCGTGGTGGGAGATAGAGGGGTCAGAATGTCCGGAGGCCAGAGGCAAAGGATATCGCTCGCAAGAGCCTTGTTGCGCCGACCGACCCTGTTGTTGCTGGACGAGGCTACGAGCAATCTGGATTCAACAAACGAACACCGCATCATCGAGGCGCTCAGGGAACTGCGTGGTAAAATGACCGTTGTATTCATTTCGCACAGGAAATCCGTCGTAGAAATATCCGACCGGGTAGTTACAATTGAAGGCGGCAGGGCGTTTGAGGAATCCACGATTCAGAATTGATCCTGCAGAGGTAACGGACAGGCGCCCGTCCGGTAAATGTGCATGTCATCACGGCATCAGTCTACCGGTCGCCAGATTTCACAGACATGCAACACCTAGAGGGACGGAACCATTACCGAAACACGTAATTGCAGTTCTCGAAAATAAATGCGAATTGTATGCAGGATTTGTGTGTCATTCACGCGAAAGCGTGAAACCGTCTCTGATGGATCCCCGATCAAGTCGGGGATGACAATACAAGCGCCATAGCCTGTTTTGCCGGGCGATGGCGCTCTCATCGTGAACTGGTGGGCCTCATGGATGATATGCTATCTTCAATCGAGGTCTCATCCCTGCAATGCTACTGAATAATGATATTGCGTATTGCAGGATATTTGCCGGTTAATACCCCTCGGCGGG
>CAITZA010000170.1 GCA_903896745.1 uncultured Desulfomonile sp.
ACGAACGCCCTTGCCTCCTCCATAGTATTGGTCTGCCGCAAACGGCCACTGGACGCTCCATCAATATCCCGTAAACAGTTCTTGCGGGAGCTTGATGAGTCATTACCGGAGGCCATAGAAACCATGATAGGCGGCAAGGGTGGTCGCTCACCTGTAGCGCCCGTGGATTTGTCTCAGGCCGCAATTGGGCCGGGCATGGCTGTTTATTCCCAATATTCCGCGGTATTGAACGCTGATGGCTCGTCGATGCCGGTCCGTGAGGCCCTCATCCAGATAAACCGGGCCATAGACGAATACTTCACAAAGACAGAGGGTCACATGGACCCTGATACAAGATTCTGCATTGGGTGGTTTGAGCAGTATGGCTATAACGAAGGCCCGTTCGGAGAGGCTGATGTTTTGGCGAGGGCCAAGGTGACAAGCGTTGATGGGGTGGTCGCGTCAGGAACAATAAAGGCGGGCGCCGGCAAGGTTCGGATATTGAAATACGGTGAATACCCGACCGACTGGGACCCCACAAAAGACAGAAAGGTATCGGTCTGGGAAGCCCTGCATCATCTGATACGAGCCCTCCAGACAGGAGAGCAACGCAGCGGCGAGCTACTCGCAAAGATGCCTGACAGGTCAGACGCGATACGTCAGCTCGCTTACCGGCTCTATACCTATTGCGAGCGTAAAGGCTGGGCGGAAGAAGCCCGCCAGTATAATGAATTGATAGCAAGCTGGAGCGGCATAGTGAACGTCACGATAACGCTGGGCGCAAATCAAACACAGGATGAATTGGGGCTATAAATTGTGGCCAAGGTCTTTACTGTGAATATGCTTGAAAACGCGGGGAAACATGGTAAAACATATTAGTATGTTTCTCTGGAGGTTCACATCATGACTCAGGGTTTTGGAGCGAGTGTGGTCATGGGTCTGACTGGCGTTTCGCGTATGCAGTTACAGCATTGGGATAATACCGGTATGATAAAACCCTCCTTGAGGCAGGGCAATGGAAAGGGCAGCAGGAGGTCGTATTCATTCAATGACATTGTGGCGTTAAAGGTAGCTTCCGGATTGAGGAGAGAAGGTGTTAGACTACAGAAAATTCGGGCAGTTGTGGAGTATCTCGGAAAGAACTGTCCGGATGTTAGCGCTCCATTGTCTGAGCTTAGATTTGTCACCAACGGGGTTGATATATTTGTAATAACCGATGACAAAGATGTCTTACTCGATTGTCTCAGAAATCAGCTCGTCTTTTCCTTCGCCATCGGAGAAGTCATGGTTGACCTGAGAGGCGCTTTGATAACCATGCAAAAACCCCGGGAAATAACATTCAAGGTTCATGGCAGGCGCTACACGGCCATATTGGAGCCGGACTTACAGGATGGGGGGTACACGGTGACTTGTTCCGAGATTCCGGCGGCGATTTCCCAGGGCGAAACAGTTGAGGAAGCTATTGAAAACATAACAGACGCGGTGAAACTGTGTCTGGAACATGTTGAATCCTCAACAATGAAAGTGGCGTTTCGGTAATGGAAATAAGGGGGAGGCATCTCAGGAAAGTAGCTATCCGTTTAGGATTCTCGGTCAAAGAGGGTGGCAAACACATTCTTGTTTTGGGGAAATCAGGCCTCATTACTACCATTCCCAGAGGCAAAATAAAATACGGAACTCTAAAGGGTATACTAAACAAATTGGGGATAACGGAAGAAGAACTCTCAAACCTTCTGTAAGCATACTCGGACTCGGTCAAAATATTGTTCAGCATAAAACCAACCTAATCGAATAATCGAGGTAGACCATGCATAGCGTACCCTGGCGAACAATTGTTACTCCGCATCAAGACATACTTCTGGGCAACTTCCAGGAAGCGGAATTCGCAGCGGACCTGAGTAAGGTATCCGCGGGAATAGCGACCCCGGAATATCAGGACGCAAAACAGTTTTTTGAGCGCACGTTCATCACCGAGGGTATGAGATTACTATTGCGTAGCGTCATAAGGCGACTGTCAGGCAAGGGCGGCGACCCGGTCATTCAACTAAAAACAGCTTTTGGCGGCGGCAAGACTCACGCCATGCTCGCAGCCTACCACCTCGCCAAGGGACTGACATCCACCAAAGACCTCTGTGGGGTTCCTAACATCCTTGATGAAGCGGGAGTAAATGAGCTTCCCAAGGCAAATGTGGCCGTGCTTGACGGACACGCCCTTGGGCCGGCCGCTCCAAGGAAACGTGATGGCATAACGATCAACACCATGTGGGGTGAACTTGCCTGGATGCTTGGCGGCGCCGAAGGCTACGGCATGATAGCGGAGTCGGATCTGTCAGGCTCATCGCCGGGTAAGATAGCGCTGGCTCAACTTTTTGAGAGATATGCGCCCTGTGTAATCCTCATGGATGAGACAGTGGCATATTTGA
>CAITZA010000171.1 GCA_903896745.1 uncultured Desulfomonile sp.
CCAACTCCTATGAAGGCCGAAATAGCGGCGATGACAAAACCACCAAGCACCGGCCATAGCGGGTTGAAGGAAAACTCAACGCCATAGAACGTGAAAGAGATTTTTTTCAAGCCCCAGCTTTTGACCTGAACGCCGTGGTTTGATGTGTCCCCGGCGTTTCCTGCCTTCTTTGCGATATGAGCGTCCTCAAAAGCCTTGGTAGCGGCTTTTGCGGCTTTTCTGCTTGCCTGTCCTGCGGGGGTGGTTTCATAGAAGAGCACTCCAGCGACCGCGAACACCACAAGACCAAAATAGCCGATATACATGCTCAGGTTGATCTTGCCCGCTGTCAGCATCGGTATAAGCCATGCGCCCAGAATACCGCCACCGGCAAGGCACAGAGCCAGAGGCATAACCAGACGGCCCATCCGGAAATAGGTGATTGACGATATCAATGCAGACAATGCCACAAGATACTGGTTACATACGCGTATGGAGTCCGTTAAAAGTTTGTTCAGTGTTGGATTGGTGTCTTTGAAGGACCTTCCGTAATCTGCCAGTCCAAACACTGTGATGTGACCAACACCCGCCATAATCCCACCGAATGCGCCCACGGAAGAGAATATCCATCCAACCCAAACGCCCCATAGGATACCCCAAAGCCAAAATACCCTGGGAGCGCCTGGAATTCCCATAAAACCGGGTTCCGCCTTCGGATTGATCTGTCCCTTTCCCGTGCCTTGTGGCGTCTTTGCGATAGCGTCTTCCAACGGGCCAGCGTCTGCGGGGGTGGAGAGAACAACCATGGCCCCAACCGCCACTATCAAGGCAATACCAAGGAACAACCAGCTTCTTCGCTTCATTTAAACCTCCTGATGAATAATGTGCCAACTAATGACAAAAGGGCGCAAACTTACCCCCTTTCGAACCGATACCGACCATTAATTTTATATGCGTGGATTAATCCGCAGTGAAGCATTCAACGGATTGTGACACTCATCCATAGCAGCCGCGCCTTCAATTGAAAACAGGCGCCAAGATTGTCTACTCCAAACATAAACTACGAACCATTATTATTAGCATGTCAATTTTAAATTAATCAAGCAAATAACATAGCGATAGATATATATTTCTATAAATTGTTTACGGAATTAACCTCGCAGCATCAACTCATACGAGTCTGAAACCGGTAAATACGGAGCGTAAGGTGTTATCCTGACCGCGTATCCATAAAGCCCGGAGTATAACAAGGGAATTTCTCCCGAATATACAAAATCACCATTGTTTTCAACATGTCTGAACCTGTCGAGCACGGTAACATGCCTGACCTTGAATTCATCATAGGTATTGATTGGACCGTGCAGTATTTCGACTTTAAGTTCGTCGGGATTATGCCCTGCAACATTAACTGTAACCGAAATATCCAATTTATGATCCTTTATGGCTTTCGCATGGTTATCAACCGCGACGCCGACGATCTTGAGCGATTGCCAATCCTTTGTAATTTGCTTTTTCCATGCGACCATTTCCTTCAACAGCTTGAAATCGTTTTTCATTAGGACTTCGGAGGTTGTGGCGCACGGCACGTACGAATGCTCGACATAATCAGAAACCATCCTGTGGGAATTGAATTCGGGGCAAACCGATCTGATGGATCTTTTTATCATGCTGATCCAGTCTCTTGGTATGTCGTCAATTCCACGCTCGTAGAAGAGTGGGGTCACGCTTTGTTCGAGTAGGTCATAAAGATCCCTGCTTTCGATCTGGTCCTGATATTCGGAGTTATCATATTCTTCTCCGGCGCCGATAGCCCAGCCGTTATCTCCCAAGTAACCCTCATCCCACCAGCCATCCAGTATGCTCAGGCTAAGCGCGCCGTTTGCTGCGGCTTTCATGCCAGAAGTTCCACAAGCTTCAAGTGGACGTCTAGGGGTGTTTAGCCAGACATCCGCGCCCTGTACCAGATAGCGCGCAATATTTATATCGTAATCTTCGATGAATACGATTCTTCCCCTGAACGGCTCATTCTTGATCGTCTGGATGATGGTTCTTATAAGCTGTTTCCCGGCGTCATCCGCTGGATGAGCTTTTCCGGAGAAGATAAGTTGCACTGGTTTGCCGGGTTTTGTCAGTATCCTTGCCAGTCTGTCGGGGTCGCTGAAAAGCAGGGTGGCTCTTTTGTAGGTTGCGAATCTTCTTGCAAAGCAAATGGTGAGGGCTTCGGGATTCAGGACATACTGGGCGGCGTCGATTTCCTGAGCGGAAGCGTTTCTGTTCTTGAGTTGTTTTATGAGCCTTCGTCTTGCGAAGTATATGAGTCTGCTTCTGCAACGTTCACGAGTTCTCCAGAGTTCGGTATCGGGAATTGTATCAGCTCGCTGCCAGACTTTTTCGTTGTCTGGATCTTCAGTCCATCCAGGGCCGAGGTACCGGTCATATATTTTGAGCAAATCCCTGGAAACATAGGAGGGTATGTGAACACCGTTGGTGACATATCCGATAGGGACATCTTCACGATCAAGATGATGCCATACTTCTCGCCACATATCCCTGGCAACCCTTCCGTGAAGCCTGCTAACCCCGTTGGCGCGAGATGACAGGCGTAATCCCAGCACCGGCATCCAGAAGCCTTCCGATGAGTCATCGGGCCTGATGCGTCCTAGTTCAAGAAACTTGTGGTATCTTCCACCAATCCTCTCGACTTCCTTTCTGAAGTATTTTTCCATTAAACCTGCGCCAAAGACGTCATTTCCGGCTGGAACCGGTGTGTGAACCGTGAGGATGCTCTGGCTTTTCACCATCAGACTGGCTTCATCAAAACTGAGATGTTTTTCTTCGACAAAATGTCTGACTCTTTCGAGGAGGGTGAAAGCGGCGTGTCCTTCGTTGAGGTGGAAAACGGAAGGTTCAATACCCAGGGCATTCAGAGCCCGGCTCCCTCCAACTCCAAGCAGGATTTCCTGCTTTATTCTCATCTCGTTGTCGCCGCCATAAAGTCTTGAGGTGACGGATCGCATTTTAGGGGAATTTTCCGGTATATCCGCATCAAGTAAGTACAAGGGGATGCGACCGACGTTAATTTTGAGGATCCGGAAGTAGAGCGGTTCGCCTGCAAGATCGACCGACAGGACAATTGTTGCGCCCGCAGAATCGGTCTGTTTTTCGAGTGGTAATGTATCAAATTCCGTACGGGGATAAACCTCCTGCTGCCAGCCGTCATTCGCCAGTTTTTGATGAAAATATCCTTCCTGGTACATCAGGCCGACACCCACCAGGGGGACATTCAGGTCACTGGCGGATTTGAGGTGGTCTCCCGCAAGCAGTCCGAGTCCGCCGGAGTATACGGGCAAACATTCGGTAACGCCGAACTCAAGCGAGTAATAGGCAATAGTGAAGTCAATAGGGCGCTCGAGGCGGTATTCGTAGCGTTGACCGCTCGCCATGTAGTTCCTGAATTTTTCGTGTAGCTTGTGCGTGTGCGCCAGATAACCTTCATCGGTCTTGAGCCGGTTTAATCTCGCGCTGGAAAGTCGAATCAGCGTTTGGAGGGGGTTATGGTTGGATTCCCTCCACAATTTTTCGTCGAGGTGATCAAAAAGTTCGACGACCTCCATGTTCCATGAGAACCACAGGTTGCCTGCGATCTCCCTGAGTTCCTCGAGTTCACCTTTCATTGGAGGCACTACGATGTATTTTCTCAATGTCATGGGTATTTCCTGAAAATATAACTTTTTGTTTGAGCGCGCTTGAACAGCGCCAACAATTTGATCTACACGTCATTATTCAAAAGAACAAACGCCGCGATAAACATTTTTGAATATATACTGAAGCCGGTTTTTTGGCAAAGCTAACCGGGACCTGCATGTAGAACTTGCCAAAATCACGGTATCTAATTAAAATTGGATTCGTCAAGACTTCTGATTAACGGGAGATGACTAAACCTTATTGAAAAAGTTGACTTCCTGCTCACAGATGAGTAAGCATAGGCTTCACAAGGCGGAGAAGATTTGCTCTGGAAAGTGAGCGCCATCGAGCGACGGTGGAATCCGGAAAAAGACAAGACCACCTTTCAAAAGCTTGATCAAAAACCAGTTCATGTTATAAAAACCTATTCAGTTCAGGAATATGGCCTGATCTGATCCCTCAAGAAAAGGACTTTCCAATGGCCGGTTCTGAGATCCTACAAGACAAGCTTATTCTAGCGGTAGATGACGAAGAGGACGTTCTGGACATAATCGAGGAAGAACTCTCGGAGTCAGCGAACGTAACCCTGCATAGGGCCACGACTTTCGAAAAGGCGCAGCAATACCTCGTATCTTATACGTATGACCTTGTCATACTGGATATTATGGGAGTTCGGGGATTCGACCTTCTGCAGATAGCGAACAATGCAGGTTTTCCTACGGTCATGCTTACCGCGCACGCATTTACACCTGAAGCGCTCAAGAAGTCAATCGAACTCGGAGCACGAGCATATTTGCCGAAAGAAAAACTGGGCTCACTGGTACCTTTCCTGGAAGACGTTCTGAAGCTGAACTACAACACGGCGTGGAAAAAAGCCCTTGATAGTGTTGGATCGCTGTTTAACAAGAAATTTGGATCTGACTGGAGAAAGACGCAGGAAGACTTCTGGGAAGACTTCGAGAAGAAGATGTCCATTGATGAGGCTGCGATCATCAAGTAGGCTCCGTGGGATGATTTTTGACAGGTCAAGGCGCAGGTTTCCAGGATCAGTTCCTGTCAAGTCGCACAGTATTTCCAAAATTTTAAATAAAAATCTGTTCGAATGTCTCGATCAGCTTGGGAGCTTGCGCTCTCAAGCGTATTTTTTTGCGTCTGATTTCCTAGGAGTGTTTTGATATGACAGAGGTAGTAATAGTATCGGCTTGCCGTACGGCAATAGGCGCTTTTGGCGGAACTCTCAGGGACATGCATGCTTCGAGCGTCATGTCGTTTCCAATGAAGGCTGCGATTGAGCGCGCCGGAATTTCGTCTGACATGATAGATGATTGCAGGTTCGGTTGTTGCATGACGCCGACCGACACAATGAACGTCACCAGAATTGGGGCGCTCATTGCTGGTGTGCCGGATTCGGTTCCCGCTGTTACGATCAACCGTGTATGTATTTCGGGCATGGAGGCTGTCCTTTCGGGCGCGGCCATGATCAAGGCCGGAGACGCGGATATAATCCTTGCTGGAGGCGTTGAGCACATGTCCGGGGTTCCGTACACAATAGAGAAAGCCCGCTGGGGAATCAGGATGGGGAATGACACCATTACGGACGCGATGACGACCGGTTTGCACTGTGGATCACACATCCTGCCGTATCCTGCTGACGGTCCTGTCGAATTTTTCAGGGGCAAGCCGTATATAATGGGGCATACCGCAGAATTTGTGGCCTTGAAGTTGGGCATCACCCGCCAGGAACAGGACGAAATAGCCCTTAGGAGCCATAATAACGTTGAAAGGGCTACAAAGGACGGGTCTTTTGCCGACGAAATAATTCCTGTTTCCGTGCCGCAGAAAAAAGGCGACCCAAAGGTATTTGACAAGGATGAGCACTTCCGGCCTGGATTGACCATGGAGGCCTTACAAAAGCTGGCGCCCGCATTCATACCCAAAACAGGCACGGTTACGGCGGGTAACGCTTCAGGCATTAACGACGGCGCAGCGGCCATGGTTATTATGAGCCTGGAGAAGGCAAAATCGCTGGGGCTCAAGCCTATCGCGAAAATCAAGGCCTCCGGAATGGGCGCGTGTGATCCTACCATAATGGGGTTGAGCCCGGTTCCTGCAGTCCATAACCTGCTGAGGAAATCCGGAATGTCCCTGAAGGATTTTGAACTTATCGAAGTAAATGAGGCCTTCGCGGCTCAGTACCTTGGCTGTGAGAAAGAGCTCGGACTAAATCGCGAGGTAACGAACGTCAATGGTTCGGGTATAGGTCTGGGGCATCCGGTTGGATGCACCGGCGCAAGGCTGATCACTTCCCTGATTTATGCCATGAAGAAGAGAAACAAGAGCCTCGGAATGGCCACTCTCTGCGGCGGAGGCGGGGTCTCAATGGCCTGTGTAATTGAAAACATGTAATTCGACGGGGCGCCGCCGCCTTTTTAATAGACCATTATCGGTAGGAATCAATTGTGTGGTAGATGAATCGCGCAACAAGTATTATGATCATCAGCGCCGCAATGATTCCTACTGACTGGTGAATTCGGCGGCCCAAATCCTTCCATTTGTCGGCTGCGCTTGTTAACCCTTCAGAACTTCTGTCCTTCAGAACAAATTCACCTATGACATAATATGTTACGAGCAAGAAAACCAGTATGGTGAGATATTTCATGTTTTCAACGCGCCTGCGGATAAATCAAAACTTGCTTGCGTCATGCTGTTTACGCATCATTATGTCCAAAAAAAGGGCTGTTGTCGAATAAAAGGCTTCAGTGAGCGCGCCTGTGGGTTAAGGCCTTTTTACCCGAAGGTTACAAATGACGGTCTATGTGGTAAAGTTGGTTCCTACTGTTCGGATCAGGTCTGACTTATGATCAAATTTAAAATATCCGGGAAGTGATATGAAGATACGATTCCTAAAGATGCATGGCACAAAAAATGATTTCGTGGTTTTTGACGACCTCGAGCATAAGGTTGAGCTGTCTTCCGGGCAGGTGACGCAACTGTGCGATCGCAGGGAGGGCATTGGGGCTGATGGTGTAATTGTGGTCAGGAATTCCGATGTGGCGGATTTTTTCATGGACTATATAAACTCCGACGGCACCATAGCCGAAATGTGTGGGAACGGGATCAGGTGCCTGGCCAAATATGTTTACGACAATTCTCTTATTACCAGGAAAAATCTCAGGGTGGAGACACGTGCGGGAATTAAACCGCTGGACCTCATAATCGGGAGTGACGGCATGGTGGAAAGGGTAAGGGTCGATATGGGCGCTCCAATTTTTGACCCGGAAAAAATACCGGCCAACATCAAGGACAGAAACGCTCCAATTCTTGATTATCAGGTAGAGGTGGCCCATCACAAATTTACCTGTAACCTCGTATCCATGGGGAACCCTCACTGCGTAATCTTTGCCGAGGATAATCTGGATTATCTGGCAAGAACCTATGGCCCATTGCTTGAGACACATCCCGTTTTTCCAGCAAAAACCAACGTGGAATTCTGCAAGGTGTTAGGACCGAACCGGCTTTTGATGAGGGTTTGGGAGAGGGGAAGCGGCGAGACCTTTTCATGCGGGACAGGCGCCTGCGCTACGGCTGTAGCTTCGGCGTTGAAGGGATATACGAAGGGTGAGACGACAGTGGAGTTGCTAGGGGGACCGCTATCGATATTCTGGAAAGGTATTAATAATTCGGTAATTATGACTGGTAAAGCGGAAACGGTTTATTCAGGCGATATAACCATATAATAATAATAAAGGTTTAAAGTCTTGACAATGCATCAGCGCTGGAATATGAAGGTTTCAGGAAGCGGTCGGTTTGTCCGTGTGGGCATATAGAAAAGCCCTAAGGATGAACAATTAATTTCATGGGCGCGTAGCGGGCCTGTTTCAGGAGCTTAATTTTTATGAAACCTGTTAGGGATGAGTCGGGATTTGCATTGCTCGAGATGGTATCAGCGATATTCATAATTGCGGCGCTGTCGGTGATATATTTTTTGATGATAGATTCGTATCGGGAGCGCAGGATGAGCGAACAGGCGGCCAAATCGCTTATGCTTGCGGCTCGGGCCCAGGAAGAGTATTTTGCTCGTGAACATCGGTATTTTGATGCGGAGGTATCGAGCAAGTCACGCGATTCGAATCTGAATTTTCCTGGTGGCTCCAAAACGAATGTATTGGTGCCGACCGGAGTGACATTGAATCTCAAGACAAAAGGCCCTGAGCGGGCAGCTTTTTCTGGCGAGGCTTATTATGGAGGTGGTAAGACAGTCCACCGATACGATTCTGAAACAGGCAGGATAGCCACATTCCAGCGTAATCCGGGCGACAGGAATGAATAGAAGGTTGGTTGAGATTTTCAGGCGGCACGAGATATTTGTGGTGGCAGCGCTAATAAGCGTAGTATTTATAGGCGCGATGGCTATTGTGGCCTGGATGTTGAGAACCTCGGTTGTTATGAAGCCGTATGAGGAACTTCTGGAGTCCGACCTTAAGAGGGTTTATGCGACGGGCTATCTGCGGTTTAAGGAAGAGGATGGCACGCCTTACCTGAAGGTGGAATTACACAATGGCACATTGTGGTGGATACGGAATGTGGAATTCAATTTCAACGGAGCAACCAGGAAATTGAGCGATTCCAACGCGTTCAGGCCATTGCATTCGGGAGCTGTGAGGCTTGAGCTTGAGAAGGGGTCTATTTCGAGGGACCGATTGGAGTATGACCTGAAAATTGTGAAAGCGTCTGGATTTCGACCGGCCAGTGATGAGATTCAGTTCACGCCCGATAAAATTGCCGATAAATCTGTTTCTAACTCTTCCAAAAACTGATAAACATCGAATATGAATTGTTGATGTGGTTCCTTGAGGGGCCGGTTCGTATTTTAACGTCAAAGAATTTAATTCAACTACAAATGTGTCTATGGGAGGGACTCATGACTCATCATTCCGGTATTTCGAATGCTGATTTTGAAAAAGCGCTGGCAGTAGGCAGGCCACCAAACATTCTGAAACTGTTCCCCAATTCGAGGGCTTTGATAGTCAGTGGCAAGGTAATTGACAGGGCGATGATTGCCAAGGGCAAGGCCATGACGATTGCAGCGAGCGCTCGTAACTCATTTGGCGCCAGGGGGGCGTTGAGGGCGGCTCAAAAGGCGAACGCCGCGTTGATTATAGAAATCGCCAAATCAGAAGGTGGGTCGGACGCGTATTGTTCGGTAAGTTTCTGGAATCTGGCGCTTCAGGTGGACGCGATATGCAATGAACTCGGGATAACCATTCCTGTGGCCATTCACGCTGACCACTACGGCATCAAGAAGGACAAGGACATTGAGGCGGCAAAAGTTGAGATACCGAGTCTTTTCGATCATGGAATGACTTCGATAGCGATTGACGCGTCTCATCTTCCGGATGCGGACAATCTTCTTTCGAACATCGAATTGGCGAAATATGTTCCTTCGTGGGCGGGATATGAGACTGAAGTTGGAGAAATCAAGGGTAAGGCCGGATTGTCCACCGTTGATGAGGCTCTGTTTCTGATACAGGGACTGAACGCGAACGGCATATTCCCTGACTGGATAGCGCTTAACAATGGAACGACGCATGGTCTGGAGGCTTCTGACGCCGGGATTCAGGTTGATCTTACAGCCAGTATACATAGCGCTCTGGAAAAGTACAAGATTTCAGGCGCCCAGCATGGAACTTCGGGAAACAGTTTTGACAGATTGCGGCAGATAGCCGGGAACACCCATACTACAAAGGCCAATGTTGCGACTGCCCTTCAGATGGTTTCATGGGGATTGAAGGTTAATGATTACGGAAACGCGATACAGGATTCGGACGGAAATTTTATAAAGATGCCGGACGCGGGTCCTTCTGACGCCATGTGGGAGAAGATGGTTTCGTTTGCCAGGGATAAGGGCTGGAAGGGCGGCGATTATAAAAAGCTTAATCTTCCGTTTGAGAACAAGCTCCTTGGATTGACCCTGGCTGAAAGGGAACGCATGACACAGGGCGTAGAGGACTTTGTTTACCTACTGCTGACCAAGGTTTTCAATTGCGAAGACACGGCGCCATTGGCAGTAGAAGCGATGCTGAAGGCTGGTTCGTACGATTTGGGGCCAAAGGTTGGGCGAATTGAAGATCCGAAGGAATGGACGGTAGAGAAAATCAGGGAAAAAGCCTTGAAGATAGATGCAGACAAAGGGCCGACCGGTAATTTCGACGACTAGAAACAACTATTGCCGAAGCTCGTTAAAAGAGCTTCGGCAAAACGCCTGAGAAACCGCTGTTAGTTTCCAAGCCAAATTAAACTGTTTTTTCGATCTCAGCCGCTTTTTTTTCAATTAGCAGGGCCTGTTCCCTGCGATAGGCGATGAGCCTGTTCTTGAGGTTTTGATCTGTAATTGCAAGGACTTCTATTGCAAATAGGGCTGCGTTCTTTGCGCCGGCGGCTCCGAGCCCCATAGTGGCGACAGGCACTCCGCCGGGCATTTGCACAGTGGAAAGCAATGAATCGAGGCCCTTCAGAGCGGAAGAATCCATAGGGACTCCGATGACGGGTTTGATAGTGTGCGCGGCGATAAAGCCGGCCAGATGGGCGGCCATGCCGGCGCCGGCTATAAAGATTTTCCAGTCCTCGTTTTCAGCCCGTCTGGTGAGCTCAATGACTCTTTCAGGCGTCCGGTGCGCGGAGGCTACCGTAATGAAATATTTGACTCCAAAAGTGACAAAAA
>CAITZA010000172.1 GCA_903896745.1 uncultured Desulfomonile sp.
CCAGGAAAGCCTGTTGTTTCACGAAACGTTGAGGGAGAATATGCTATGGGCTTCGCCCGATAGCTCTGAACAGGAAATATGGAATGCTCTGGAAATGGCTTCGGCCGCAGATTTTGTCAGAAAACTTGCTGAAGGACTTATGACAGTGGTTGGGGATCGCGGTGTAAAACTTTCAGGAGGACAACGCCAGCGGATCTCCCTGGCGCGAGCGTTACTACGTAAACCCACTTTGTTGTTGTTGGACGAAGCCACAAGTAACCTGGACTCCGCCAATGAACTACGAATAATTCAGGCGATGCAGGAAATACGGGGTAAAATGACTGTTGTATTCATATCACACCGCAAGTCAGTCGTGGAATGTTCAGACAGAGTCATGATTATAGAAGGAGGACATGCGGTAGAAGACCCGGAATACGCTTCGAACTGATTTGCAAAAAACGCCATTTGCCATAGCGGCTGAGATGGGGAATGCTTTGAGCGGTATTAGCAGGTCATGGGAATTCTGAATCAAGCCACTCCAACCACACGAACAATCACAGCCAACCACCCTGGAAATTTTGGTCGCATTTCTTGATACGAGTGAACACGAGATAACAGGAGTTGACAACTAGTTGGAAGATTAAAGGAAAATGAATGTTACTAATGGGCGGAACGGGACCAAAATCCCTTGAGGCTTGTCCTCGTGACGGGAGCACTCCTGGTAATGATTTTAGTATATTTCATAGTCATCGCATTATCGGAAAGTCCTCATAAATAGAAGAGTCCATTTCACTTGGCATCATCGATCAGGTCCGTAGGCCACGACTAAAAATTGTTCCCATTTTGTTCCCGCTTTTTGGGACTATTGAGAAACAAAAGGGATTAAAGCGGATTAATCAGCATTGAAATCATTAGGGTTCTCAGGCAGATCATCTATCCTACATTCCGCATAGGAATTTATTGAGATTATATATTTTTCCTGTGGAGTATTTTCGCGACAACAAGTTCTAAAAATGCTAAACAAAGGGCATCCATCGACTTGGAGGTGAGCTTTGAGTATCGAGCCTCAGGATGTCCGAGCCAGCGATGTCAGTTTTCTACCGATTGTAGCGGCGTATGTCAAGAAGTTAGGGATTGTGGATCAGGTAGACAGGCTGTGTCCCGCTATGACTGACGTAAGCGCTGGGAAAGTCGTTATGGCTCTGATTCTTGATACTCTTGCCGGGAGAAGCCCATTATATAAGCTGGAGTTAAGCTTTGTCGGTCAGGATACCGAGTTGCTTTTTGGCGAAGAGATTGCTCCAGCCAAGTTCAACGACGATGCGGTTGGACGATCCATGGACTCCCTATTTGAGGTAGGAACCGGCAAGATTCTTACTGCTGTAGTACTGTCGGCTATCAAACAGTACAACCTGGATACGCTTAAGGTTCACCATGACACCACCAGTGTGACCGTATATGGCGACTATGATTTATATCAGGACGCTAACCACGGGCATCCGTTTGTTATCACCAGAGGATTCAACAAGGACCATCGTCCTGATCTAAAACAGATCATTCAAAGCCTCCTTTGTATTGATCGAGGCATCCCAGTGGCGGCCAAGATGATGGATGGTAACCGTTCTGACAAGACAGTCAACAACAACTTGCTGGTGGATGTAGCTAAAAAAATGAAGGAACTGGGCCAGAATGATCCAGTTTATGTTGCGGACTCAGCCCTGGTGACACAGGATAATCTGGATCTTCTCGCAGATGAGGAGAAGGGATGTCGATTCATAACCAGGCTGCCCCGTACATACAAAGAGTGCGGGAGCGTTGTGTCCTGGGCAGTGGAAAGCAACGCATGGGATGACATCGGTATTATCTCTGCTCAGCGCTTAACAGGAAAACGCAAGCCCTCTTACTATCATGGTTTTGAGACTGAAGTTGATCTCTATGGAAGACGGTATAGATCCTTGGTAGTTCATTCAGACGCCCTTGATAAGAAGAGCGTTAAGAAGTTTGAAAGGGAGATGGAACGGGACAGGGATGATCTTGCCAGAATAGCGCAGGAACAGGCGAAGATCGGC
>CAITZA010000173.1 GCA_903896745.1 uncultured Desulfomonile sp.
CGTTATTACCGCTGACCATACAACATCGGTAGTAAAATGGCCACCCTGGACGATTCGGGTCAGGCTGACAACTCCGCCATAAACCAAACCGGCTCCAAGTCCTACAGATGCTGCCACCGGATGAATCGGATAAAACGCAATTACCGAGCAGGTCGAAAAAGCTATGGCGCAGTGACCGCAAACGAAAGACTTACCGGCGCCTTTGCCACCCGGATCCCAGAAATGCCGATACTGTTCTGTTGACCCAAACCGCTGCAGATCGGCAGGTCGCGGTCTGCCCCAAAATTCCTTCAATATTCCGTTTACAGCTAACCCCGGCCCAAGTATCACCGACAGCATCACAACAAAAAACGGCTTTGCATATCGTCGGTCCAGTCGTCCAATACGGATCAAACCGTAACCCGCAAGAGCTAAAATTCCCATCACTATCCCAGGGATTTCTCCATACCTGTAAAGAAAACCGAACGGTTGAGATTTGCCGGCAGGCCATGGATTACTTCGGTCACATGCCACATAGAAATGAGAAGCAACAGAAAGATCAGTATTCGTCAGTGTGATCATGACGCTAATGACAAAGCCCAAGGCCATCAAAAGGCATAATATCGTTACGCCGCGTTTTATCGAATATGTCAAAAACATCCGCCTGCCATAAATATCTTGTTCATTGCCGACTGTTTTGTAATACGACAGATTAAAGACTATTAGATATTCAATCATTTCGCAATAGCGTCTGGACCTAACCCAAACTGCAAGGAGCGCTAAACAGGACAGGTCGAAAAAAACATCAAATGCCGAATAAATGACATTGTCAACGCAATGCTCTTGACAGATAGTTTTTATCTGTGCTTTATTTAGAAGACAACGTTATGCGAAGCGAATAACCATGTCGTTTTCGCTGACGTTTGTTTTTGGGCCGTTAACTCAGGGGTAGAGTATCTGCCTTTTAAGCAGAGAGTCGCTGGTTCGATCCCAGCACGGCCCACCATAATTTATTTTTAAGTTGACAAACCAAGTTTTTTTTCACAATATTTGTAGTTCATATTAGACGATGTTCATTCACGTCCCCATCGTCTAGCCCGGCCTAGGACACAGGCCTTTCACGCCTGCGACAGGGGTTCGAATCCCCTTGGGGACGCCAAATTCATAAGAGAGCCAGCACATACAGCTTGCTCTCTTTTTTTGTTTTCACATATTACATTCAAACAGCATGCGCGCTCACACTGATAGAACAACTGATATTCTTGTCCTAATTATTTCATATCAGTCACATCTTGTCAGTCCTCTAAAATCAATTCTGGTCAATCAGGCTCGCCATACTTTACAACGGGGACGTAGATTGGCCGGTTCTGTATGATTCATGATAGTGAAAAATGATTTGAGTCATTCGACGGGGCTTTTTCGGTGGTGGCATTTCAGTCACATGCTGGAGAAAATGGCTTGACAAGTTTGTTTGAATGGTTTCAAATAGTGGTGTGACGATGGCCTCAGTTGACTGTCAAGCGCAGTGACTGAACTTGCAGGTTTTTCAGGATCATGATCTTGGAACCAGGGTCGGTTCCGACGGAATCGAGCCATCCAGCGCAGGCTGACAGACTTCAGCGTCATTGTTTTTCCTTCCACCGGCTATTTGATCTTTTCCGGTGTTTCATGATCATGAACCACAGACGCAAGGCGTGTTAGTCTGACTTAATAAATCACAATATTATTAAGCGAAACACCAGATTATTTTGCAGCGTGTATGTTTTTGGCATCTGATTCATTCTCAGCGCCATGAGATACCCCTGTTGCATATATGAGACGGTAGGCGACGGTTCCCTGTATGCGCTTTCAGGCAAGCAAGCCTGGAATGACGCGGGCTCTTCATCAACCTCTCGAATCCTGAAGGGTTCGAAAAACTTGAAATTCGGTCTATCTGAAAGGGGATTGGCATGAAGAAGACAGTATTTGTCGGAGTGATGTTGGCGCTTCTGCATTTTTCGTTTCTATCAGTGACCTGTGAGGCGAATGAGCCCATACTGATCGGTTTGCCGACTGCGGTGACGGCTTTGGAAGGCAAGGAGTGCATCAAGGCGGTTGAGCTTGCGGTAGAAGAGATAAATGCAAAAGGCGGAGTAAACGTGGGAGGAACGAAGAGGCCTCTGAAGGTTGAAACAATAGACCTGCGCGACTCATCCCCCGGGGTTCCCGTTTCAGAGGCGCTGCTTGGTATGGAGAAGATGATCACTGAAAAAAAGGTTAACGCAATCGTCGTTGGACCCTTCAGGTCAGAATCCCTCATCGCCGGCATGGATCTAATTGCAAAGCATAAGGTTCCTTTCCTTGGGACCATAGCCATGTCTCCAAAATCGGAGGAAAAGGTCAAGGAAAGCCCCGACAAATACAAATATGTTTTTCGAGTATGCCTCAATTCAAAATACCTGGTGTCATACCTGGCTCAGGCGCTCGATTTCATGAAATCCGAATTCGGATATGACCAGCTCTATGTCATGACGCAGGATGTCCTGTGGGCCAAGGCTACCGGCAAGGGCACGGCGGATGTCGTTGAAGCCAAGATGGGATACAAGGTGTCCGGTCAGGAAGTCTACCCCACTGGGGCTTCGGACTTTTCCGCAGGACTTATAAAGGCCAAAAATCAGAACGCCCAAATAATACTGACAGTTTTTGACATGCCCCAGAGCGGCATTCTTCTCAAGCAATGGAAGAGCATGAAAATCCCCGCGATGGTGGCAGGTTTCATTTCTCCGATGGCAGGTCAGGGAGCCTGGAAAACTTTTGAAGGCAAGATTGGCGGGCTGATTAATACAAATTTCGAGATTGGTAGCGCCATCCCCGTGGAAAAATATCCCGCCGCCACAAAATTCTATGAATCGTATCAGAAAAGGTTCGGTCAACCAATGGAAGCCGGACATGGTCCAGCTCCATCCTACGACTCCGTCTACATTCTGGCCGAAGCCATTGAACGCGCCGGTTCACTCGATCCCGACAAGGTTTCTGATGAAATCAGGAAGACAGACCGCCAGGGAGTAATCGGTCGCATCAAATTTGATGACGGCAATCAGGTAATCTACGGAAATGACCCGACCCAGACTGCTTTGGGATGCGTTTCACAATGGACGGAGGATGGCAAGCGAGTGATCGTATATCCGAAGTCGATCGCTGAAGGGGCCATAAAGCTGCCCGAGTGGATTCAACCTGCAAAGAAATAGTCGGTTATTAAACGCCTGGTGGACTAAAAACAGGGCTCGATGCGCATAGATTCCGATCACGAAGCATTGGGCCCGAAAACACAATAAGCCCTCAAGGGGATAGCGAATGCTGGAAGTCACAATAATCTACGGTTTTATTAACAGCATAATCCTGGCTTTGATCGCCCTTGGTTTCAGCCTGACTTTTGGCATCAGCGGGGTTTCAAACTTTTCTTATGGCGCCATGTACATAATGGCGGGGTATGCCGTGTGGATCATGATAAATCTTCTGGGCCTGCCGTTTGCCCTGGCCGCCATACTGTCCGTAATCCTCACAGCCCTTTTTGGTTTGGCCCTTTACAGGTTCGTATTACTGAGGGTTCGAGGCATGGTCATATCAGAGGTCATAGCCACTTTTGGGGTTGGACTGGCGATACTCGAACTCTTTCGGTACCTCGGCTTCACGGGTTTTGAATACACCCTGCCAGTATTCACCGATGGCAGTGTGATGATCGGCGATACCTACATAGACCATCAAAGATTGTGGATAGTAGGTGTGGGGATTAGCTTGGCGATTGGTCTTTACCTTTTTACGAGATACACCAAGACCGGCCTGGCTTTCAGGGGAATAGCCCAAGATGAAAAAACAGCCTTGTCGCTAGGGATTAACTCCGACAGGGTTGCAGGTCTCAGCGTCGCTTTTGGTTCAGGTCTGGCAGCCATTGCGGCCATACTGATTCTCCCGAGAGGCACGATCTCCGTAAATGAAGGCTACGATGTGCTGATCAACGCCATGGCTGTATGTATTATCGGTGGACTGGGAAGTACCGTTGGCGTCATAGTCGCCTCTTTTATGATCGGTTACGCCCAGATGATTACAGACGCCTTCTCCGGACCACACTGGAAGATGATAGTGTCGCTGGTCGCCATTCTGATCATCCTGCTGGTGAAGCCGTCTGGTCTGTTTGGAAAACAGAAAGAGCTGGAAGAGCGTATTTGACAACAGGGAATTCCCGTTTAACCCGGTATTCTAAAAAATTGGCCATACCAATGGCTTTACATGGCGGTAATGTGAAACAAAAACGAAGAGAACGGATAGACCGTGGAATCAAGGTGAGATCAGACGACATTTTCGCGCTCACTTCTTATCGTGAATTTCTTTACGTCTCTGTTCCACCTGTAGCGCCGGTAATACTGCTTTTGGCGCTTCCGCTCATACTGCCCCTGTACTGGCAAAAAGTGCTCATCACTACGGCCGTATTTGCCATATTGGCGTTGAGCTGGGATTTTCTGGTTACTGTTGGGATGGTGTCTTTGGGGCAGGCGCTGTTTTTTGGAATAGGAGCCTATCTGGCTGGGTATTTTGACCTTCGCTTTGCGATGCCTATCTGGACTACACTACCATTGGCCGCCCTAGTTGGCGGATTACTCAGCGCCTTGCTTCTACTGCCGGTTTTGAGATTGAGGGGTGTCTATTTCTCCATGGTGACCCTGGTGCTTCCATTGATGTTTGAACGCACAATTGAGGCCACAGGATGGCTTGGAGGAACCGAGGGCCTGACCGGGCTGAAGTCCTTCCCTAATATTTGGATTGAGAGCTACCTGATAATAATAGCGTTGCTATTGGTGTTTTTTGGCTTCCGCCGGTTGGTGACAACGGATTACGGGCTTGTGCTCAAGGCCATCAAGAACAATGACCGCGCTGTCATGAGCGGAGGCATTAATATTTACTGGATGAAAGCGCAGGCGGTGTTCATCACTGGCGCCATCGGAGCGTTCTGTGGCGCTTTCATGACACATGTCTACATGTTTGTAGGAATGCCTGTGTTTGCCCTGGATTACTCCATATTACCGCTGGCTTCGGCTGTTGTGGGTGGAATGGGGTCTTTCGCAGGGTCGTTACTCGGCGCATTCATACTGGTACCGCTTTCCGAAGCCCTTAGAGGCATTGGCGGCCTGAGAACCGTCATATACGCATTGTCGCTGGTCATTTTTATCGTGGCGATTCCGGAAGGAATTTTCCATTACGTTCAGAGAAAATACCAGCAATTCGAGAGATGGGCCGCAGTCGAGAACTGACAAGCCTGTTTTGCGCAGTTTCATCAAATCATCATGAGCCAAAAGGAAACTGGTTGTAATTCATGTCAGAAACAACTGGGAAAAAAACTGGTGAACTCCTTCTAAAGGTGAGGGGCCTCAGCAAGAATTTTGGGGGAGTCAGGGCCGTTATCGGAGTTGACTTTGACCTTCATCAGGGGGAGCTTCTGGGACTGATCGGTCCAAACGGTTCGGGCAAAACTACACTGGTGAATCTCATTACCGGTTTTGTCAAGCCTACGGATGGTCGAGTTGAATACAGGGGCAAGAACATAACGGGTTTGATGCCCTACAAAATTGCTCGGCTTGGTATTGCGCGAACGTTTCAGATGGCAAAGCCTTTTGCCGACCTACCTGCATATAAAAACATAGTTATTCCGTTATATTCGCCACGTGTGCGTGGACTTTCCGGAGGTCGCTATGGCGACAGGGATTCTGTGGCCAAAGATCTCCTTGAAGATGTAGGTTTTGAGAGAGACTCATCTGTTACGTTCAAGGCCGCCGGCAGTCTGCCGCACGGTTATCTCAAACGTCTTGAACTAGCCAAATGCCTCGCTTTACGGGCTGATCTCATAATCCTTGACGAGCTGTTTTCCGGCCTGAGTATAGCCGAACTTGCCAGTATTGTCCCGATCATCGAAAAGATGATGATGGAAGGCAAGACGATCATAATGATCGAGCATCGTCTGCGTGAGCTTTTCAGGATCGCTGACAGGGTTATTGTCTTGAACTTTGGCCAGATCATCGCGAACGGCAAGCCCACCGAAGTCATGGAGAGTGATGAAGTAAAGCACGCATACCTTGGGACAGAGGACTAATTGTCGAATCTTTCGATTTCATTTTTAAATTTATTCAGTCTGTAACTGAAAGCAACGAACTCAGGAAGACAAATGCTTCAAATATCCAACCTCATGGTATTCTATGAGAACGCTCTGGCGCTTAACGATTTCAGCATGACCGTTAATAAGGGACAGATTGTAGCGGTCATCGGTTCCAACAGCGCAGGCAAGACAACACTCATGAATACGGTGTCCGGCCTGATCATAGACACCCAAATCAAGGAACAGCGCAAGGGTGGTGAAAGGATAACACTTTACGGCAAAGTGATCTTTGATGGCAAAGACATTACCGAACTCCACCCTAGTGATAGGGTGAAGGAGGGTCTTGTGCTATGCAGGGAGCGCCATCCCATTTTTCCAGAATCCGATCTCGTGGAAAACCTTAAAATTGCAGGTTACCTTAGAAGGCGTTCCGAGGTTTCCGACTCGATTGAATACGTATTTGACCTGTTTCCCACTCTCGTGCGATTAAAAACCCGCAAGGCCGGATTCCTTAGCGGTGGAGAGCAGCAGATGCTAACGATCGGAATGGCGCTTATGGTCAAACCCAGGTTGCTTCTGCTTGATGAACCGTTGCTGGGGCTGAGTCCTATCATGCAGAAGACGCTTGTGGATTCGATACTTAAGATCAGGGCTGAGGCCGGACTCACGATAGTTGTTACGGAACAGTTTGCGCGTCCCATTCTGCCGGTAATCGATCATGGATATGTGGTTGAGAACGGCATGCTGAGCCTGGACGGGCCGGGACTTGAACTTATGGAAAATCCGGAAGTCAAGGCCGCTTATTTCGGGGTTTAAAGGAGACATCACCAAACATGTCAGATCTCAAACATGGGAATATTTTTGAGGCATTCTCTGCAACCGCCGCAATGTACCCTGACAATACGGCTGTGGAATATCTCGGCACAAAATATTCCTACAGGAAATTGCTCGGTCTGGTCGAAAGCTTTGCCGGTGGGCTCGCAAGATTCGGGATCAAGAAGACCGACAGAATAATGATGTACATCCCTAACTCCGTTCAGTTGGTCCTCGCATGGCTTTCGGCTCAACGGCTCGGAGCGATAATAATTCCGATCTCGCCTATTTACACCGTGCCAGACCTGAAATACCTCGCAAATGACACCGAATCCAAAATCATAATTTGCTCTGACAGGAATTTCGGTTACGTAAAGCAGATTATTCCCGATTCATCCATACAGAAGGTCATAGTCACAAACGTTGTTGATATGCTGCCTCTATGGAAAAAGGCCTTCGGTTTTCTTGCCGACAAGGTTCCAAAAGGCAAAATTGAAAAATCCGACACAGTTTTGCCACTCAACAGCGTTTTCTCGTCCGTAAGCTCGCCGGCCCCAAAACCGGAACTTGACGAAACCGACATCGCCGAGATCATTTATACCGGTGGAACGACCAAGCACCCCAAGGGAGTTCCTATCTCCCACGGTTTAATACTCGAGTCTTCAGACGAGCAGCTGGGTGTCAGGGATCCCCTATTTCCAAAAAACAAGGATATCATAATGGGCGGGGCCCCGCTGTTTCATATCGCAGGTCAGACATGCAGTCTTTCAACTGTGGTAATTGGCGGAGGAACCCTGATACTTCACCCAAAAGTTAACCTCGACGCAATGTTTGACTCCATACAGAGAAACAGGGCCACAAGTCTTATAGGCGTGCCGGCTCTCTACAGGATGATCCTCGATCACGACAGAACCGACCAGTATGATTTGTCATCCCTCAAGTACTGTTTCTCAGCCGCCGACGTGTTGCCACAGGAAATTGGCGCCCGCTGGGAGAGGAAATTCCACAAACAGATTTATCAGGGATATGGCGCTACGGAAACTTGCGGTGGTGTATGTATGGCGCCGACCGACAGACCGCTGCCGGCATTGACTATGGGAAAGCTGTTGCCAAGCAAGGAAGTCCTTATTACTGAGCTTGACGGCGTAGATCCTTTGCCGCTGGGGACGCCTGGGGAACTTCTCGTTCATTCAAAAAGGATGGTTAGCGCATACTGCAACAAGCCCGATGAAACGGCCAGGGCATTTGTGACAATTAATGGCAAGCTCTTTTACAGAACAGGGGACATAGTAAAGTCCGACGAGGAAGGATTCTTCTATTTTGTTGACCGCACCGTAGATGTTATCAAGAGCAAGGGCTATCGAATTTCAGCTTCCGAAGTCGAGGCCGTGCTCCAGGAACATCCTTCCGTGGTTGAATCCTGTGTGGTGGGAATCCCGGACAAAAAGGTCGGTGAAAGGATAAAGGCCTTCGTAGTCCTGAAAAGCGATGTCAAGGGAATCTCGGGAAATGACCTTATCAAGTGGTGCCGCAAGAGGCTGATCGAATACAAGGTCCCCAATTACATCGAATTCAGGGATATGCTACCGAAATCCAAGGTTGGAAAGCTGCTTCGAAGGGAAATCAGGAGTGAGGAGCGCAAGCGCCTGGAAACATGACGCTACCAACAGTTCTGGTTTCCATGTTGATGTCGTGACGTCTCCGACGGGAACCCTGTAAAAATAGTTCATACATTTGAGCCGGCCTGCGCGCCGGCTTATCTGAAACCAAAACCCGGCTTATTCGGTTCATTCTCCCTGTCCTGCGTTAATTGATTGATAAACCATATTGGCCTGTCCGATGCGATCTTATTCGCTCTTCAAATGGGGTTGCTGAGCTTTGATGTACGACCGCATTAAAGGAGGTCTCAGGGCCGACCTATCAATCCGAGCTTCCAAATCAGACTCTCTCATAATTAGGCGAAGCAGATGTTACGAGGTCATGACAAAATCCCATACATGCTATCATTACCGATCGCGTCTTATAGTGGTTCTGGGGTTGTTACGGACTGAACACAGATCAATACAATCATCATTGGGCAAGTTCAAAAATGTGGATGCATGTCTGAGCAAAAATCAAAAATTTGGTTTTTGTTTTTCAGTATGCAATATAATAGAGACATGACATTTATAATGAACTCGATGGGGCTGAAGGCATTACAACAACATCGGTAATAGCTGTCAAACCTCATCATTTAGTTTGGGTACGCCAACAGCTTCTCTTGATAAACATCTTTTTCTTGGGAAGGGGACGGATATGTCAAGAATGTTTCTTTTCATCATAATCAATTTACTGGTTGGGTTGGGGTTTGCTGATAACTCAAGCGCTGACTTGGCGCAAATCAGGGAATCCGGGGTGCTTCGACATTTGGGAGTGCCTTATTCCAATTTTGTCAGTGGCGATGGCGATGGTCTGGATGTTGATATCCTGAAAATGTATGCGTCGGACCTTGGTGTAAGATACCAGCATGTTCCGACTTCCTGGCAAACTGTAGTTGGCGATCTTTCCGGGAAGAAGTTTCTCCTGAAGGGCGAGACTGTGGAGATTATAGGAGAAGTTCCGATCAAAGGGGACATAATTGGGAATGGTTTTACTATCCTGCCGTGGCGCAGGGAGTTGATTAATTTTTCCATTCCCTATTTCCCTTCAGCGGTATGGGTATTGGCTGCATCCGGTTCAAGCCTGAACCCCATAAAACCGGGAAACGATCCTGCCGGAGATGTGGCTCTTACCAAGGAATTGTTGATCGGTAAACACATTCTGGGAATTAAGGACACATGTCTGGATCCCGCTTTCTATGATCTCAAGGGAGCTACAGCTCAATATAGGGAGGGCTTACAACTTAACGACCTGCCCGGTGCGATTATGAAAGGGGACTATGAAATTACCATGCAGGACGCGCCTGACGCATTGCTGGTTCTCGCCAACAACCCTGGAAAGATCAAAGTTTTGGGGCCAATTACCGAACATCAGTTCATGGCCTTTGGTATTTCCAAGGATTCTCCAGAGTTGCTAGAATCTTTTGACCAGTTCCTCACGAAACTGAAGGACAGTGGCAAACTCAGGGAGTTGATCGTAAAATACTATCCCAGAATTCTAGATTATTTCCCAAACGCAGGAAATTGATTCCACGATGATGAATAATGGAAAAATTGCCAGGAAACTTTCTCCTGACTGGTCGCGCTTTGTCAGGCAGTACTGGGTCCTTGCGGTAATTTTTACCGTTCTGGCGGTTCTTGTAACTTACTTGATGATAAAATTATTTCAGTCTTCGAATTTGCTTGCCGAAGCCAGCAGGAAGTCTTTCTCCCAAGAGACCAAAACCATAGCCTCCAATCTGGATGGCTACTTTGAAAGACTGAGAAGCCATGTCGAAACTTTGGCCAAAAGCAAGGCCATACACGCGTATTACCAGAATAAAGCGCTTGGAATGTCTCTTGAATATGGCTTGGGGGTGGCGGTGGGTGAGGTTAGGGATGAGTTTGAGCGTTTTCAGAGCGCGTTTCTTGCCAAAGGCCGTCCGATATCCCTGCAGATTGTGCTATTCGATTCAAAAGAGATGAGGGTTGTGACTCAGACCCAGAATCTTCTGACTGATAAGTATGCAGAGTATCATGAGGTTGTGAAAAATGTTCAGTCTTTTCAAAACCTTCCGATGTTTACCGTTGTAACCAAAGACGCCGGCGCCGATGCCTTTGCCGTCATGTCGGTCACTTATAAAGGGGAATTGAAGGGTTACCTCCTGACAAGGCTGGACCTACAAACCATAAAGGCAGAGATATTTACGGACGAGTCGCAAACAGACCACGCTTTTTATGTCATAGTAAACTCCATAGGCGCGGTTTTCGTTGGACAAAAGAAGTATCTCGGCAAGAACATCTGGAGATCCTTCGGTATCAATCCCGAGTCTCAGGGATCTTTCGACGTAATGGAAGTTACCTCAAAAGATCCGGAAGATACCGGTCAATCTCTCATAGTCTCCGGCGGTAATATTGCCGGGACGCCTTTTCGTTTGCTCAGAATAGCCCCGACTCTGCAGTATGTTCCGGGGCCTGCCACACACCTGTGGCAGAAGGTTTTTCTGTCCTTGGTCGCAATTTTTATCATCATGCTTCTATTCATTTACAGGAGCTTGGTAGCGCAATTCAGGACCTATCGACAGCTACAGGAGGCGCGCGACACCCTGGAGACACGTGTAACCGAGCGCACTAGCCAACTGGCTGAGACCAATGAGTTGTTGCAAAGAGAGATAAATGCTCGATCCAGAATGGAAGAGTCCCTTAGAAACAGCGAAGAGCGATACCGCGATTTGTTTGAACAGGCTTCTGATCTCATCTACACCATGGACACCAAGGGACGCCTAACGTCGGTGAATGAAGTTATTCACCCAGTTTTGGGATATGTTCCACAGGAATTCCTGGACTCCGATTTTCGATCCATAATTGATCCGCAATCTCGACCAATCGATCAAACCAATTTTGCCGCCCTGATCATGAATGATGTCGATCACGTCGGGCCATACGAGCTGCTTGCGTATTCAAAGGACAATGTTCCGGTATGGCTAGAGGTTACAAGCAGATCGATCAGGAAAAATGGCAAGCCAGTCGGAATTCACTGTATTGCGCGTGATATTACCCAAAAGAAAAAGTTGGAGGCCGCGATACTGGATGTCCAAGACAAATATCAATCAGTTGTTGAGTCTTTTGAAGGTCTGATTCATATCACTTCATCCAACCACGAGATACAGTTTGCCAACCAGCGACTCGTCGAGCGAACTGGATACGATCCGGTAGGGCACAAATGTTACGAGGCTATACACGGTCTTTCGGAAGTCTGTTCGTGGTGCTCATCCAGGGAAATGAACTCTGAAAAAAAGTATCAAACCGAATTGTTAAGCCCAAGGGACGAGCGCTGGTACCATGAAGTAAGTTCCCCCCTTAAACAACAAGATGGAAGCCTTTCACGAATATTCCTGATGCATGACATCGATGACCGAAAGCGGGCTGAGCACGAGCGTGAAAGAGTTGAACAGCAGCTTGCGCAATCCCAGAAGATGGAAGCCGTAGGAACCTTGGCAGGAGGCATCGCTCATGATTTTAACAACCTTCTGCAGGTTATCCTGGGGTATTCCCAATTGTTGCTCGGAGTGACCTCACTGAAGCCTAATGAATACAAGAATGTAGAGAGGATCAACATAGCGGCTCGCCATGGGGCCGATCTTGTCAAGGGGCTCATGGCTTTCAGCAGAAAAGCGGTCACTATGCCCGTCCGGTTAAACCTGAACGAGCCGGTAAAAGAACTAATGGAACTGATCCAGCATACAATTCCAAGAATGATCCGCGTCGAGGTATCTCTTGGAGCCGAAATGCCGGTAATAAATGCGGATCCGGGACAAGTTAAACAAATAATTATGAATTTAGCGCTTAACGCTGCGGACGCAATGCCGGATGGTGGCGTCCTCACTATTGAGACACGTAAAATCGTTGTCGATGATCAGTTCTATAAGGATAACATTGGCGCCAAGCCAGGCTCTTACTGCATACTAAGTGTTACTGATACTGGCATTGGGATTACGGAAGAAGCCCTTCAACATATTTTTGAGCCTTTTTATACAACAAAGGCTGTCGGAAAAGGCGCTGGCCTCGGTCTGTCGATGGTTTTTGGGATTGTCAGGCAACATGGAGGATTTATTATCCCCCGCAGTGAACAAGGTTATGGGACTACGATAAGCATTTACCTTCCTGTAAACGAAGAATTGCCTGAAACAACCCCAGAGGCGCTACCTGAGCTGGACATTCCGATTGGGGGAACAGAAACCATTCTTCTTGTAGAAGACGAGGCGCATGTTCGCGAATTGGCAGCTGACTATCTGCAGGAATTAGGCTACACAATTTTGACCGCATCGAACGGAAAAAACGCCCTTGATGTATTCAGACAGAATCGGCTCAGGATTTCCCTCGTTTTGCTGGATCTCATCATGCCCGAGATGGATGGAAGAAACTGTTTGAGGGAACTGCTCAAAATAGACCCGAAACTCAGGGTAGTCATGGTCAGTGGATGCGCATCAGCCAGCGCCCTTGATGATACTATCGAGCTTGGCGCCAGGGGTTTTGTTCACAAGCCGTATGATCTTGGATCGTTACTGTCAACGATTCGCCACGTGCTGGATAGCCCCTGAAAATTGGTCGCAACTGTTGCATGAGACTCTGTTGTGAATGGCAGATATGATTTCCTGAGACCACCACCTTTTGGGCCCGCTACAATCGAAGTAATTACCCTCATTATTGACCTCTTGGGAGAGTGCCCCTATTTATCCCTCAAGCTCGTGAACAGGTCGGAACACATTCCACTACATCCTCCCTACACAGCGCCAGAGAGTATTTGTTAAAAAGTTTGGCTACACTCCCTTTACAAAACAGCTCTCTTGATTAGCTCGCCTGTCTGACAATCAGGAGGCGCTAGATCGACCAAAGAGGGCATCCAAGCGCCGAGAGCCCGCGGTGGAAACCTAGCCCACATTTCTTCAAACATGTTTTGTTTCATCAATAAAAAAGATTATACTGAAGTTGGAAGTATGTTAGTGAAAGACCTCTCAGGGATTACAGGGGTGATGCCCAGATGGCCGACCGGAACAGCATAAGCGTATCGCGATTACAAGACCAGGACGTGATTCGGTTTTTCAATCTTTCGCAGGATATTTTTTGTATAGCTGGTGTAGATGGATATCTGAAAACAGTAAACCCGGCTTTTACGTCAATTCTCGGCTGGTCAGTTGATGAGGCTCTTGGACGACCCTGGAACGGGTTTGTTCATCCTGACGATTGCGAGGAAGTTCTAAGGGTTGCTCAGTCGCTGCTTGGCGGCAAATCCGTAAGCATGTACCGGATTCGTAACCTCCACAAGGACGGAACCTGGAGATGTATTTCATGGGATAGTCAGCTTGTTGAAGCGGAAGGGCTGATCTTCTCGGTTGGAAGAGACGTGACAGAGCGTCAAAATATTGAAATCGCCCTCAGAGAATCCAAACATGAACTCGAACGTCGTGTCCAAGAACGGACTACCTCCCTTCAGCAGGCCAATGACAGGCTGATGGAGGAAATCTCACTTCGTAACAAATTTGAGAAGGATTCAAAGGATAGGGAGTTACGCCTCAACGAGGCTCAGGCCATTGCTCATATAGGAAGTTGGGATTATGAGGTAGCGAGCAATCTGCTTCAGTGGTCTGACGAGATATACAGGATATTCGAGATAGATCCGGAAGAGTTTGGAGCTTCTTTTGAAGCATTCCTGGATATGGTTCATCCTGATGACCGTGAAGCTGTAAGGGACGCATACGACTCCTCTGTTGCCAATAAAACCCCGTACGACATAGTCCATAGGTTAAAGTTTGGTGATGGTCGCATCAAATATGTGCATGAACGTTGCAGTACCATTTTTGATGACTCGGGAGCTCCTGTAAGGTCTATAGGAACTGTTCAGGACATTACCGAACGAAAACTTGTCGAGGAGCAGGTAAGAAACAGCGAACTTCAGTATCGTCTGGTTGTGGAAAAGTCTTCCGACGTAATCTGGAGGATGGATCCATACACCGAGAGGTTTACCTTTGCTTCACCGTCATCGGAAAAAATATTTGGCTATACACAGGAAGAAATAAGGACTATTCCAATGAGGAGCTGGCTAGTCCCGGAATCACGCAAGGCGGCGTCAGAACGTCTCAGGGAAATGGTTGACGGAAAAACAGGCAACATTATCTTTGAATCTCAGGTATTCCACAAAAATGGCGCCAAGATATGGTGTGAAGTTAGCGCTTCCACATGGCACGATGAAAAAACCGGAAAGGTCGAAATCGTAGGAGTGTCACGGGCCGTGACAGACCGGAAACGAGTAGAACAGGCTCTGAAGGACAGTGAGGAACGTTTCCGCCAGGTTGCGGATGTGGTCGGTGACTGGATATGGGAAGTGAACAGTGATGGTCTTTTCCTTTATTGCAGTTCCGCTGTTGAGAACATCATCGGGTACCGTCCGGCGGAACTGATAGGTCAGAAGAGTTGTTATGATTTCATCGGGACTGACGACCGGAAGAAATCTGTGGAGCGGATCAAGGCTGTTTTTGAAGACAGGAAACCGTTTCGCAATCTTGTGATCGCCATGACTCACAAGGATGGTCGGGTTGTCAGGGTCGAGACCAGCGGGGCGCCTATTCTGGATGCTGAAGGACGATTTGCCGGTTACAGGGGAACGAACACCGATGTTACGGACCGGATTAGAGCCGCAGAATCGCGTGAATTACTAGCGGCGGTTGTCGAGCACGGCACAGAATCCATAGTAGTGACAGATACCAAGGGTATCATAAGATATGTCAATCCTGCTTTTGAAAAGGCCACAGGATATTGTTTTGACGAGGCGGTGGGAGCCAACCCGCGAATTCTGAAGAGTGGCAAGCACGATGTCGGCTTCTATCGAAACATGTGGGAAACCATTTCAGCGGGAAAAGTATGGAGCGCTAACATAACCAACA
>CAITZA010000174.1 GCA_903896745.1 uncultured Desulfomonile sp.
CAAACTTACCGCTACGAATATGTCAGTCCATCCTGTCAAACGTTAACAGGCTACGCACCTGAAGAGTTCCTGGGAATGGATGCCAGCGTGGCTCTGGCTATGGTTCATCCGGAAGATGCAGCGATCTTACAGGAAGCGCAAAAACGCTCACTGGACACGGGGACGGCCGAAGCCTCTTACCGTCAAAAAACCAAAAATGGGACCTATATTTGGGTTTCCAATCACATGACAGTTACCCGAGATAACCTGGGGAAACCGTTATACCGTATAGGCGATATTCGGGATATTACGGACAGCAAGCAAGCCGAGGGAGCTTTAAGGGAGAGCGAGGAGAGGTTCACCTCGGTCATCGAGAATATGGAGGAAGCCTTTGCGTTATGTGAGGTTGTACGTAACGCTGATGGGTGCATGGTTGACTACCGCTGGCTTGAGGTAAATAAGGCCATGACCAAATTGACGCTCCTGTCCCGCTCCGAGATGGTCGGGAAACTGCGCAGTGAATCTGCGCTGCGGCCTGATCCTGAGGCCATGCACTTATTTGCCAATATGATGGAAAAAGGCCAGCCAGTTCAAGTTGAACGTTACTGGCCATCGCAAGATAAATGGGTAGAATTAGTCTGTTTCCCGATTGGCAGAAATCGTTTCGTCACCATAGGCTTCAACATCACCGACCGAAAGAAGGCCGACACTGTGATCAAAAGACTCATCACTATGCTTCAACAGGAAAAAGACAAGCTAGCCGCTCTCGTAAACAATATACCTGATGAGGTGTGGTTTGCGGATACCAGTAAGAAGTTTACACTGGCCAACGCAACAGCTTTACAGGAATTCCGGCTGGCTAAGAATGAAACACATATCCAGGACCTGGCTGAAAGCCTGGAAGTATACCGTCCTGACGGCAGTGTACGCCCTGTAGATGAAGCCCCGCCGCTGCGTGCCCTTAAGGGAGAGACCATCAATAATCAGGAGGAAATCATTCGCACCCCGGCTACCGGTGAACTTCGATATCGTCAGGTTAGCGCGGCACCGGTCAAGGACGCCACCGGGAATATTATCGGGTCAGTGTCAATTGTTAAAGACATAACTGAAAACAAGAAAACTGAAGCTGAAATTCAGCGTAGTAATAAAAAAATAAATGATATATTGGCTAGCATACAAGAGGATTTTTACGTACTTGACCGTGAATGGCAGTTCGTCTATACAAACAGGCAGTTTACCTCCAGAATTGGCAAGGAACCTCAGGATTTTATTGGGAACAATATCTGGAAGATGTTTCCAAAACACCTTGGGACAGTTTTTGAAGAAAATTTACGGGCCGCGATGGAAAAAAGGGAGACAAGAAGTTTTGAAATCGGCGGCCAATACACCAATGCGCATTATAGATTAGCTGTTTTTCCTTCCGCAGAAGGAGTGACGGTACTGGGAACTGACATCACCCAACAAAAGAAAGTGGAATCGGCTTTGCAGCTTGAGCGTGAGCGGCTCAACGCCACACTGAATTCTATGCAAGATGCGGTTATAATCATCAATCCAGATTACAATATTGATTATGTCAATCCTTCCATGCTGGCCCTGTATGGAAAAATCGATGGACGCAAATGTTACGAATATTTTAATGATCTTAATGAACCCTGCCCATGGTGCAACAACCAGGCCATCTTTGCAGGCAAAACCATTAGAAGAGACAATACTTCTGATAAAAAAGGCAGGATATATGAAATTACTGATTCACCTATGAGAAGTATCGATGGCCGTGTCTCAAAACTGGCGGTCTGGCATGACATCACCGAGCGCAAGAAACTGGAGGAACTCAAAGATGAGTTTATCGGCATGGTCTCACATGAATTAAAAACCCCTTTAACCGTCATCATGAGCGCGCTTAACACAGCCCGGGACAAGACTGTATCACAGGAACAGGTTCAAGAGCTTGTTGAGTATGCCAGTGTCTATTCGGATACCCTGGCCAGTATAATTGAAAACCTGCTCGAAATGTCACGGTCTCAGGCCAAACGCCTGACGATCTTTACCAAGCCGGTTGACATCGGACAGATCA
>CAITZA010000175.1 GCA_903896745.1 uncultured Desulfomonile sp.
CATCCAGGGGCTCATGGAGGTTGTAACCCTTTGTGGATTCTATCAAATGGTGGGCGAAATAACCCGTGCCTTTGATGTGCCGTTACCGGAAAGTACGAAAAAACCTTTTTAAAAAATAGAGACAGCTGTCGCCAGCAAACTTTGGATATTTGATGCTCGATCGCAAATGGACCGATCATATAAAATGATTATGGAGATTCTATTAGTAAGACCCTTCCTCAAGGCAGTATAGCGAAAACCCTCGCTGGGAAGCCGGAACCTTTCCGTGGTTTTGGAAAAGCCACAACAACTATGGCGCCGTATTCGGGAACTTTGTCCAGATTGGCCAGAAGCTCGATTTGAAATTTATCCTGAGACAGAATGTAGGTTTCGAGTGAATAGTCTCCTTTGCTGGTTGCCACTCCGGGGTCGGTGTCGGTAGTTTCGTGGCCTGAGGCTGTAATGTTGCGCTGCTCGTAAAGGTAAACAAGAACCTCTCTGCTCCATCCCGGGTAATGGGCGACATTTTTGTCGTCCTGATTGCGCATCGTTTCCGGGTTAGGCCATCTCTTTGACCAGTCCGTCCTCATGGCCACAAAGGCTTTCTCCGGAATTGGGCCGAATTTTGCCTCCCAAGCGCGGATATCATTCATGGTTATCTGGTAGTCAGGATTGGAATTCACTTTATCGCTCACGTCAATGACGACCAACGGGAGAATCATTTCCTTCACGGAAATTTCGTCCAGAAACCTTTTGCCCCGCACGAAGTGCGCCGGCGGATCGACATGAGTTCCCCACTGCCCTGGAATCTCGTATCTGTGAGAAAGGAATCCGGCGCCTTTTGTCCCTATTCCCATGTCATAGTAGAATGTGGTGGTCCTGACCTCATCATCAAAGCCCGGCCAATGCGGAATACCCGAATGAAAGGTATGTGTGAGATCAACAAATTCCCTGGATTGCAGCGTATTTAAAACCGGCCACAAACTTGGCGGCGATTCGCAACCAGCATTAGTCCAGAACACTGCGGACAGAACCAATAGAATGACTGCAACTTTTTCCTTCATCGTTCATCGCCTCCGATTTTTATAATTTTCTGTAACCGATCTGATTTGCAATCAAATATATTCGTTAAACCTCCTGGATCGCAAGGCCTGTTACAAAAACAATCCCAAGTGAGGCTCTTTTATTGATCTGTTTGCTCATGCGCGACACTATGGTTCGAAACCTGACACAAAAGCGGACTCACTACAAATGACTTCCGTTTGATAGTCGTTTTCAGAAGAGAAGCTCCAATGAAACAACGGGGGCGCCTTCTCCCGTGTGAGATATCTCTCTTGATCATGTTTTCAATGACCTGTTAGAGGTACCCTGCGCTGGTTATTGTTGAAGGTGTCTGTTAATAGATTCAAGGTTTTTTAACTTGGTTTACAGTTTTTCATTCCAGGAAATTGTTGTTGCGGGGATGATCCATGGAAAAGAGCGACACGGAATTGATCAGGAAGTACAGGGTCAGTGAAAACCTTCCAGACGATTTCAATTTAACAGAATCGATGATTTTTCATCACTGGAACCTGGAACGGGAATTAACTCGACTCCTTCTGGAATCCACCACTGAGACAAGGTGGGATATTTTTGAACAAGCCTACACGAAATTCTACTCGGAACTAACATGGCTGAGCCGGTATAGTGGAGACGGCGACATGCGGCCGCCTGTTGAACGTTACAGGGATTACATCGCTATGATAGGCCCGCCCCCAAAGAGAATTTGTGAAGTAGGATCAGGCAGCTCCAGAATGCTGAGTTATCTGGCGGAGATCGGTTATGATTGCAAAGCCACGGATATTACCCGTGAGAGTTCGTAACCTTGTTAACAAGCTTGTGTTGTTCCGAAATGAAGAGGATCGGGCTATTGAAAAAAATTGGACATTCGCCAGACGGTGGATTTGGCTGACGCATCGGGAATATTGATATTTAGAACTATGGGAGTTAGAAGGCCTACCGCTCATCGTGTTAACCTGGTTCCTACGCTGATGGCAGGACCACCGCCGGAAGTTTTCCCCTCCAAATGGATGATGTGGTCTATGTGCCGAAGATGAACAGGCCCAGGATTTTTGTCTTTGGCGAAGTTACGACTCCGGCCGCGCCTATGAAGTGAGCGATGTAGCCACCATAACCAAGATAATCGCTTTAGCCGGCGGTCTCAAGGATGCGGCTTGCAGAAAATCACTGTTGGCGCTTCAAAAGCAGGTAGAAAATACCCCTCCGGCCGTGCCTGTTGATCCGGATCTGTGAATTGCGTGTTTGGTGATCGGATCACACAGGCTCAAAATCCCATACCAACTTGTCCTTTTCGATCCGGACCTGTAAGCGCCCATTCCAGTTTTCATCATCCTGTTTTGGGAAATCTTCACGAAAATGGGCTCCACGGCTTTCTTTTCTTTTCAAGGCGCTCTCGAGGATCAAACCGGCTATTCTGGTCGCGGAACTGAACTCAATTGTGTCAATAATATGCTGGGATGAACCATTGATGGTGGTGGTTCCGGATTTTTCGTTTAATTCTCTTACACTTTCTA
>CAITZA010000176.1 GCA_903896745.1 uncultured Desulfomonile sp.
AACCAACAGTTGCAGGTTTAGTGTTGCTGGTGACGGCGATGCTAGTTTCAGTTTGTGTAGCTCAGGAAAACAAACTGGATGCAAAGGCTCTGGGGGAAATTACGTTTGTGTCTCCAGAGTCCCTGGCTGCAAAGAAATATCTGGGGCTGACCGACAAGCAGAAATTCAGTCTGGGCCAGATCAAGGCTGAAATAATTTTCCTCGAAATATTCAGCATGTACTGTCCAGTATGTCAGAAAGACGCCCCTACTGTTAACAAACTGTTCGCTTTAATAGAGGCTGAGCCGAATCTGAAAAATTCTGTAAGGTTTATCGGCGTTGGAACCGGAAATACACCTTACGAGGTAGAGGTTTTCAGAAAGAAATTTAACATAAATTTCCCACTGTTTCCTGACGATGAGTTTGTTATTCAGAAAGCGTTTTCTCAGGATATAAGAACCCCCACCTTTGTCCTTGCGAGGGTAAAGGCGGGAAACCAGCTTGAGATATTGAAAGTCAGAATCGGAGAAATAAAGGACGCCCAGGAATTTTTCCATTCCATCTCTCAACTTCTCAGTTCAAAGTAGGGTCGGATTCATGTTCAACCAACTATGCCATCCGCATCGAGGAATGTGTCAGTTTATATGCATTCTCTTGTTGTTCTTGAGTCACAATTTGGTGAATGCCCAGGATTTGAAGGGCTCTGTGTACAATCCCGGGTCTTTGAAGCCGACTGATAGCTCTCCACTTGTTAAGGTGGGGGATGTTGCGCCTGACTTCAGTCTTCCTGACTTGAAAGGCGGCAAGGTTTCGCTCAGCAATTTCAGGGATAGGCAAAACGTTGTGCTATCTTTTATCCCGGCCGCCTGGACTCCTGTTTGCTCACAGCAATGGCCCGGATATAACCTGGTCAAAGATATTTTTGAGGCCAATAACGCTACACTAATTGGTATTTCCGTGGACAACATCCCAACTTTGTACGCCTGGACGGAGCAAATGGGAAAACTTTGGTTTCATGTGGCTTCTGATTTCTGGCCTCATGGTGAGGTTGCCAAAGAATTCGGAATACTAAGATCAGACGGTGTGTCTGAACGAGCGACGATCATAATCGATAAAAAGGGCGTGATCAGATATGTAGATGTTCACGACATCAATACTATCCCGAGGTTGGAGAACCTGGTCAACGAACTGGAAAAGTTGCCCAAGTGAAAGTCGATGTTTATGAGTTCGAGATGCCCACGTTTACAAAAATGTCATTGCAGGAATGTAGCTAAATGCGTTCGACGATAATTCACTCTATTGTGTCGGCTTTGCTTGTATTTTGTGTGGTGTCCCACGGACCTGCAGGTTCAATTGAGGCGCCGGTGAGCGACGCTACCCAAGAATGTCTGACATGTCATTCAACAGCAACTCCCGCGATAGTGGAAGACTGGAAGAAAAGCCGTCATTCGGTTGTGACTCCCTTACAAGCGTTAGGGAGACCGGAGCTGCATCGGAGAGTTTCTGCTTCAAATATCTCCAATCACCTCTCAGGATACGTAGTTGGTTGTGCAGAGTGTCACACCCTTAATGTCGAAAATCATAAAGACACCCTTGTTCACAACGAAAAGAAAACACACCTGACTGTTACCCCAAGAGATTGTTCCACTTGCCATCCTGCAGAAGCGGAACAGTATGAAAAAAACCTGATGGCGTTTGCTCACGTAAATTTGGTTGGTAATTCGGTCTACAGCCAAATGATGCATTCCATCAATGGAAGCGTAACTTTTGACGACAGGAAGACTACGATTTCCGCTCCTGATGAAAAGACTCAGGCAGAATCATGCCTTGCCTGTCATGGAACAAAGTTGCAGGTTACAGGTGTGAAAAAGAGGGAAACCGACTACGGGGAGATGGAATTTGTTGAAATGTCCGGATACCCGAATCAGGGGGTAGGGCGCTTAAACCCTGATGACAGCAAAGGTTCGTGTTCATCTTGCCACGGCAGACATCAGTTTTCGATTCAGATGGCCCGCAAGCCCTACACTTGTTCTCAATGTCATAAAGGGCCGGATGTTCCAGCTTACAAAATCTATTCGGTGAGCAAACATGGGGCCATGTTTTCATCCATGGAAAAGGAATGGAATTTTAACAACGTTCCGTGGGTGGCCGGCAAGGATTTTACCGCCCCTACCTGCGCCACATGCCATGTGAGTCTGGTCACTGATCCCGAAGGAAAGATTGTCTCAAAAAGAACTCACCAAATGGCCGATCGACTACCTTGGCGAATCTTTGGCCTGATTTATTCTCATGCTCATCCCAAATCCCCGGATACAACGATTATAAAAAACAAAGACGGGGTTCAACTCCCCACCTCGCTGGACGGGCAGCCTGCGGCTGGGTTTCTAATATCCAAACAGGAACAGGATCTCAGAAAGGATACTATGCAGGCGGTATGCCTCACATGCCATTCACAGGGTTGGGTCAAAGGACACTGGGACAGGTTTCAAAATACACTGCAAACCACAGACTCCTCAGTTCTCACGGCGACAAGGATATTGTTCAGGGCCTGGGATGAAAAACTGGCAGGCAAGGATGATCTCTTCGATGAAGCAATTGAAAAACAATGGACCGAACAATGGCTGTTTTTTGCCAATTCCACAAGAATAGCTTCTGCCATGATGGGAAACGATTACGGTGTTTTTGACAACGGTCGATGGTATATGAATAAAAATCTTCAGGATATGCTTGATAGGCTTTTTTTTCTGAGGTCTGCAAAAAAATCCGATAGGTAACATGTTGAAATCAAATTAAAATCAGGAGGCAAAAAAATGGATAAAATAACCTGGAAATGTCCGAAATGCGGTTACACATTTGAAGCCGATGCGAGTCAGGCGCCACCAGAGACATGTTCAATGTGCAAGGAAAAATGTCAATTTGTCAACGTCACCTGTTATGTTCCCGAATGCGGTTTTCAGGGTCAGGATCCCAGGCTTGGCTGAAACCCCAGCGCTTTATTGAATGGACGCAGCCTTGATTGAGTAAATTCTTCGGAGCGAAAAATTATGAATAAGGTAGTATTGATTGCCTTCAATGGCGAACCGGTATGTTTTGCCCACGTTTTGCTGAATGCTCTGGATATGAAGGACAAAGGGTTTGAAGTCAGGATCATAGTAGAGGGAACGGCCACAAAGCTGGTTCCAGAACTGGAAAAAGAAGACAATCCATTCAGAGCCCTTTACAGACAGGCTAGGGAGCTTGGTCTTTTTGAGGGGGCCTGTAGGGCCTGTTCAGCACAGATGAAGGTTCTTGAGCAGGTGGAAAAAGCTGGACTGGACCTACTTGGAGACATGAAAGGTCACCCGTCTATTGGACGCTACATGCTTCAAGGCTACACTGCGATAACATTTTAGATCACGAGGAAATATCACGATATGAAAGTCTTAGGGATTTACGGTAGCCCCAGAAAAGGTGGCAATAGTGACATGCTGCTGGAGGAAGCTCTAAGGGGAGCTCAGACAGAAGGGGCCGAAATATCAACCCTGCGTCCTTTCAAAATGGACATCGCAGGATGCAGTGAGTGTGGCGGCTGCGATAAAACCGGGATTTGTGTAATTAAGGACGATATGCAGGGAATTTATCCTTTATTGGAGGAAGCTCAAATAATCTTCCTTGCCACACCCATGTTCTTCTATGGGATGCCATCGAATTTGAAGGCCCTCATAGATCGCTGTCAGGCCCTGTGGAGCAAGCGGATGATCGTCAAATCCCCTGACCGGAGAAAAAGTTATGATAGCGGTCACGGCTACATGTTGGGAGTGGGGGCTACAAAAGGGGCCAATCTGTTTGAGGGCGCCCATCTGGTGGCCAAATATTTCTACGACGCCCTGGATATGAGTTATGACGGAAGTGTTTGTGTGAACAAGGTTGAGGGAAAAGGTGATATCGAAAAACGCCCCGAAGACTTAAATGAGGCCTTTGATTTAGGTAAACAGGCCGTTACGAAATTGAAAGGTTAGGAAATCTGTCCTGTTTTAATGATGTAATATTATTAAAATTCAATGCGTTGTTAAACAGGATTGGCCAGGAGAGTGAAGGATGACGAAAGCGCTAGTTGCTTATTCTACAAGGTCAGGCCAGACTCAAAGTATTGCTGATCTAGTGGCCGAGGGAATTCGGTTCACTGGAGCGGACGCTACGGTGGTGAATGCTACCAGTCTGACAAAAGAACAGGATCTTGAAGGTTATGACGCTTATATTTTTGGTTCGGCTACTTATCATGGCGAAATGATGCAATCCATGAAAACCCTGCTTTTTCTGGCCGCAAAGCTTAATCTGCAAGGCAAGGCAGGCGGTTCATTCGGGGCTTTTGGATGGAGCGGTGAAGCGCCGGACCGAATTTATGAAACTATGGAAAATATATTTCAAATGGATATGGTCGGAACCCCCTTGAGACTGAAATCCTCTTCCTTGCAGGGAGGATTGCAGATGGCTCAGGACTATGGTCGCGCCATAGGAAAGAAAATCACCGGCAAGTAGCTTTTCCCGGTTGATGGTGTGGATTTTTATCGGGATTCATCATCCCGGAATGTTTTTTCGCCTCAATTTGAGGACGAGTTAGAAGAAAGGAGAAATATCATGGAGAAGTATGTGTGCCAGGTTTGTGGTTATGTTTATGATCCGGCGGTTGGAGATCCTGACAATGGAGTGGCCGCAGGAACAGCTTTCGCAGATGTGCCTGGTGACTGGGCATGCCCAGTATGCGGAGCTGACAAAGACTCCTTCTCTCCGGAGTAGGAAACTCTCTGCTCCGGATTGTCAGAAAAGCCTGTTAATTGCCTGTTGTAGCATAACGTTGCTACGGGGATGCATACGACAGGTTTGTTTGATTTCTCTGGAGCAGGGGATGTGCTTTCTCAAAGGAAAGCAATGAATGGAGGATTGAATTGCGAGTACCTGTTGATGTTAAAGATGGAATAAAATGGGTTGGCGCTGTTGATTGGGCTATAAGGGATTTTCACGGTTATTCGACATATAAAGGAACGACTTACAATTCCTTTCTTGCGCTAGATGACAAGGTAGCTCTGTTTGATGCGGTTAAAAAACCGTTCAAAATGGATCTGCTTCACAATATTAGAAAGATCATAGAGCCTTCTAAAATAGACTACCTGATAGTAAACCATGTTGAGCCTGACCATTCAGGAGCAATTCCTGAGATTGTAGAAATCATCAAACCGGAGAAGATTTTCTGCTCAGGTCGTGGCAAGAAAACCCTCATAGATCACTATCACAGGGAAGACTGGCCATACGAGGTTGTTGAAAGTGGGCAGGAGTTGAAGCTGGGAAAGAAAACGGTTCAGTTTCTTGAAACACGCATGGTGCATTGGCCCGACAGCATGATGTCCTATATTAAAGAGGATGCGTTACTAATATCCAGCGATGGCTTCGGACAGCACTGGGCAACCAGTGAACGTTTCAACGATGAGGTTGATCATGCGGAACTGATGGCGCATGCCGCAAAGTACTATGCCAATATCCTGCTTCTTTATTCAAATCTCATAAAGAAACTGGTAGAAGATGTCCAGAAAATGGACCTCAAGATCGATATGATAGCTCCGGATCATGGACTGATATGGCGCAAGAATCCTTTGCAGATAGTCGAGGCCTATTACAGGTGGAGCAAGCAGGAAACGGTTAACAAGGCGCTGGTGGTCTATGACACCATGTGGCATAGCACAGAGGTGATGGCAAAGGCCGTTGCCGATGGATTGATTGAAAAGGGCGTCAGCGTGCGGATGATGGATCTGAGTGTTGATCACCGCAGCGACATAATAACCCAACTGCTTGACGCTAAAGCAATAATATTGGGTTCATCAACCCTGAACAATGGCATGTTACCGAAAATGGCCGATTTTCTATGTTATATGAAAGGCCTGAAGCCTGCCAACAAAATTGGGGCGGCATTTGGTTCTTATGGCTGGAGCGGCGAGGCGCCAAAACTGATCACCAAAGCTCTGGAAGAGATGAAGTTCAAGACTTTTCCGTCTGTCAGCGCTCAGTTTGTGCCAAACCACGACGCCTTGAAAAAGTGCGTTGACCTTGGTCGTGAAATCGGATCGGCCATAAAACTCAACGTAGCAGTCTGATGCGCGTGATTAAATGAACAAGGAAACATGGTAGCTAAACCAGACGCTTCGGGAGGAAGAAACCTGAAACGCATGACGCTTGATTTCCTGGGTCGCGGGAGTTTAAGCGAATGTATCGAAGGAATTATCTCGATCCCGGAACGTCAGGTTATCAATCCACTGATCTCTTTTTTGTTACATAAAGACCCAATCGTTCGATGGCGGTCTGTCATGGCAATCGGTGAGGTTTTAGGCAGGTTGGCTTTGCGAGACATGGAAAGCGCGCGCGTCATCATGCGCCGATTCATGTGGAGTCTGAATGATGAATCCGGAGGCATTGGATGGGGAGCTCCGGAGTCGATGTGCGTATCTGTAGCCAATTCCGATGGCATTGCGAGTGAATATGGCTCCATAGTGGTTTCCTATCTGGATGTAAATGGTAACTATCTGGAATATGAACCACTTCAACGTGGCCTTATTTGGGGAATAGTTTATCTGGCAAGGAATAGGCGCGACTCGGTTTTAACGGCAAAGCCGTTTCTGCCCCATTATCTGGATTCGAAGGATTCTCATGTTCGCGGATTGGCCACCGTGGCGGTAAAATTGCTTAAGGTCAAAGACTCAATGGAAAAATTGCGACAACTAACCTTGGATCAAGGCGAATTTATGTCCTATGAAGACGATAGCGTCAAAACTTTTTCGATCCGCGCAGTAGCTTCTGAGGCGATAGAATCTTTGGAGTGAATTGGTTTGAGAGCCTTTTGACCAGTGTTGTTATTTCAAGTTTGACATAGGCTGTACATACTAAGCAAAATAAAGAAAGGGGGCAGCCTCATATGGACGCGATCTTTTTATCAAGATTGCAGTTTGCAGTAGCCACTCTGTTTCACTTCATTTTCGTTCCTCTCACTCTCGGGTTATCAATTCTGATAGCCTGGATGGAGACTCGATATGTTCAGACCGGAAATGAAGAATACAAAAAGATGGCAAAATTTTGGGGCCATTTATTTTTGATTAACTTTACAGTTGGGGTTGTAACAGGTATTACCCTCGAGTTCCAGTTTGGAACCAACTGGTCTGGTTACTCAAAATATGTGGGAGACATCTTTGGATCTCTTTTGGCAATAGAGGCCACAGTCGCTTTTTTCCTTGAATCTACATTTATAGCGATCTGGTTTTTCGGATGGAACAAGCTCTCAGCCAAAGCCCATGCCGTATGTATATGGATAGTGGCTCTTGCTTCCAATTTGTCGGCATACTGGATCATTGCGGCTAACGCCTGGATGCAAAATCCTGTTGGTTACGAGATACGTAACGGCAGGGCCGAATTAACTGACTTCTGGGCTGTTATCTCTCAACCATTTGCGATAACCAACTATCTGCATACCATATTCTCAGGTTTCATTGTTGCCGGTTTCTTCGTTATGGGGATTAGCGCCTATCATCTCCTCAGAAAAAACCAGACCGAGTTTTTTACCAAGTCCTTCAAGATTGCCCTGACTTTCTCTCTGGTTTTCTCAATAGCAGAAGTTGGAACAGGAGATCTGAATGGAAGGGAGATGGCGAGGCTGCAGCCTGAAAAGGTAGCTGCCGCCGAAGCGCTATGGGAAACGACCAAGGGCGCCGATTTCAACATGTTCATAATACCTGATGAAAAGAACGAGCGTAACTCCGTAGAGGCCATCAAGATACCCAAGTTCATGAGTAAGCTTGTCATGGGAGATTGGGACGCCGAAATACGGGGGTTAAAGTCATGGCCCGTAGAGGATAGACCACCGGTTACCATCGTTTTCTGGTCGTTCAGGATAATGGTTGGCCTTGGTTTTCTATTTATTTTGCTCACTGCTGTCGGTTGGCTAAAGAGAAACAAACTGGAGTCCAACCCGCTCTATCTCAAAATTATGATGTACTCCATTCCGCTGCCATACATAGCCGGCCTGCTTGGCTGGATTGTCACTGAAGTCGGAAGGCAACCCTGGATAGTGTATCATGTACTAAGGACGTCTGAAGCTCACTCTCCAATTGCAGCCTCTCAGGTAGGAGTATCTCTCGTTGCCTTCATCGTACTGTACTCGCTGCTAGGATTTGCGGCCATTTTCTTGATGGTCAGGCATGCCAGACAAGGACTGGAAGCTCATTGAGTAGCTATATGAATTAAGATAATCATTCTTATTCACAAATTATAGATTAGCCTATTAAGTGGAAAGGCAGGTAGGTCATGCTGGAAACAATTTGGTTCATGCTATGGGGACTGATCTGGGCCATCTATTTCATGCTTGACGGTTTTGATTTTGGACTGGGCACCTTGATGCCGTTCATATCAGAAAACGATAATGACAAGAGAGTTATCTATAACTCTATGGGACCCTTTTGGGATGGAAACGAAGTGTGGCTCATAACCGCTGGTGGCGTAACATTTGCCGCTTTCCCAACCACTTACGCAGTTATGTTTAGTACACTCTACACGCCTCTGCTGCTCATACTTTTTACCCTGATAATCAGGGCTGTATCATTTGAATTCCGTGGAAAAATTGACAGCCCGAGTTGGAGAACCCTATGGGACACTTGCCTGTTCCTTGGAAGCTTCCTGCCAGCTCTGTTGTTCGGGGTGGCTTTTGCAAACATCTTCCAGGGGATTCCGTTCGACAGGGATGGTGTGTTTCAGGGCAACCTCTTCACGCTACTCAATCCTTATGGAATTGCCGGCGGTGTCTTTTTCGTAGTCACGTTCCTGACTCATGGGGCGATATGGCTATGTATAAAGTCCGAAGGAAGGCTACACGAAAGGGCAGCCAAGGCCGCCTCATCGTTGTGGATTGCGTGGTTGGTAATGGCGGTAGCGTTTCTGGCATTCAGCTATGTGGCGACGCCATTATATAAAAACTATTTCAGCAACCCTGCGCTATTTGTGGTTCCCCTACTTGCGGTGGTCGGATTGTTGCTGACGCGCGTTTTCCTGGCGTCCCAAGCTTACTGGAAGGCCTGGTCAGCATCATCTCTTGCAATTGTCTGCTCGGTCTTGTTCGGCGTAATAGGTTTATTCCCAAACCTTTATCCATCAAGCATAGACCCGGCTTTAAGCCTGACGGCCTTCAATTCTTCATCAAGTCCTCTAACCCTGAAAATTATGCTAGCAGTAGCATTGATAATGGTTCCAATTGTTATAGCCTATCAATCTTACGCTTACTACCTGTTCAGGGATAAGGTGACTTCATCACAGTTGGCGTCAGAAGAGTCTTATTGACGCCGGGATGAAACGAGTGTTGCTGTCAGAAAAAAATGGCACAGAGCGCCAGGGGTTAATTACGATAACTATATGAAAGGAATCTATAATGATTGAAAGACCAGGGCTTGTGACTCTAAAAGGAAACCCGTTTACATTGTTGGGGCCCGAACTGAAGGTTGGTGAAGTGGCCCCCGATTTTGTGGTTACGGCAAATGACTTGTCTCCAGTCAAATTGTCAGATTTCAAGGGTAAAGTATGCGTGATCTCATCTGTTCCATCTCTTGACACCCCAGTATGTGACACCTCAACACGACGTTTTAATAAAGAGGCTACAGAATTGGGTTCGGATGTTGTCATACTGACGGTAAGCATGGATTTGCCTTTTGCTCAGGCTCGCTGGTGTGGCGCCGCAGGTGTAAAAAATGTTCAAACCCTGTCTGACTATAAGGACTCTGCATTCGGACTTGCTTATGGTCTCCTCATAAAGGAATTGAGATTACTTGCCAGGGCAGCGATAGTCATCGACAAAGAGGGTAAAATCCAATATATAGGGTTAGTGAAAGAAATCGCTGAAGAGCCTGACTATGACGCTATACTTTCAGTAATCAGGAAACTTGGCTAAGGCTCTGGCGCAAGTAAATTCTGCCTTAAGGAGGTTTTTGCATGAATCAGTGGAAAAGCGTCGATGAGATTCTGGATTTTGCCATAGGGAATGAAGAACAGGCCGCCCAGTTTTACAACGATCTTGCCAATACAATGGATAGACCATGGATGAAAGATATTTTTCTCGGGTTTGCCAAGGAAGAAATTGGCCACAAGAAGAAACTTATGGACATAAAGTCGGGGAAACGATTTGCCCCATCTGATCAAAAAATCATGGATCTCAAGATCGGTGACTATCTGGTTGATGTGGAACCTTCTGAGAAACTCGACTATCAACAGGCTTTAGTCCTTGCCATGAAGAAGGAAAAAAAAGCTTTCAAGTTTTATACCGATCTAGCGGCCACTGCCGGTGATGAGGCTCTGGAACAAATCTTTCTTTCCCTGGCCCAAGAGGAAGCAAAACATAAATTGAGATTTGAACTTGAGTATGATGATTACATCATGACGGAAAACTAACCAGACAGATCGGAATCAGGAAGCGTCAGCGCCTGTGACTTGAACAGGCCCTCGCTTCCATCACACACCATACCATCGATCATCTTTAGTAGCCAATATCGTGCGAGGGCGCCATGTCTAGCCACAAACTTATAATTGCAGCGGTTTCAGCTATTGGCCTAGTGATAGTCCTTATCTGGATGCAAGGCGGATTTCATAAAAAAACGCCGGGTGGCCTGACCGCTCCCGCTGCAAAAGACGCTCAGCATAAAACGACAAAAGCTGAGGTCAGCGCTGCGGCTGGTGATGTAACGGTTTCA
>CAITZA010000177.1 GCA_903896745.1 uncultured Desulfomonile sp.
CAATAAATCAGATAACACTATTGTTTATGTTCTCTCTGGCGGTCACTGCAGGGAACATCATCACCATTGATTATTGAACCATTTCTATTTATAATTGTCGTTAATGACATTGTCTCCCGCCTGAGTGGTGGAATTGGTAGACACAAGGGACTTAAAATCCCTTGAGGCTTGTCCTCGTGACGGTTCGAGTCCGTCCTCAGGCACCATATTTTATTAGGTTTTTACGACAGGCCCTCCACCAGGGCTCGGTCCTTGATCACACAGTTCCCGATTTCGCTCTCATCCATGTATCCCTAGTATCCATTTTTTCTCTAGCGTCTCCCTTTCCAGCCCTTGCAGTGGCACTAAAAATAGCGCGAGCATCACTGAAATAACGTTGAGTCTCCGGAGTAGAGCCGGCCTCGGCGCCGGCTGGTCCCTTCACGCGAGCGATATTACGTCAAGCTTCCGAATGTAGAGCTCAGATATGATCTTTATCAGTTGATAGTAGCATTCCTGATACCTACGGGTTTACGATGAGCTCAGCGTAGCTTGATGTTGGATATCCAAATATCAATCAGGGGCATTTTTTCTATAGTGTCGCGCACGTAGAATCGGACCAATAAAAGCGCGACATTTTGGATTGGTTTTGCTACAAGACTTGTCATCAATCAGAATATGGGAGGTATGGTTGATGCCAAGACCTGGATTGAAATTGACGGACGCTGAGTGCGAAGCAATCACCCGTGAACGAGACATGGCCAAGAAACGTAATGATTGGAAGGTACGAAACAGGCTGTGTTGTCTTCTTCTGTGTCACGAAGGTAAGACCATGTCTCAGGCGGCTCAAATCTGCGAGGTAGCCAGAAGCACTGCTGCTGAGTGGTTGAGAAAATACAGGAATGCAGGTCTTAAATCTCTGGTCGAAAGAGGGGCTTATAAGGGAAAAGCTTCACAATTGTCCGATGACCAGAAGCAGGAACTCCGTTTGATCATTCGAGGTGGACCTGAGTCCGTTAACCTGGATACGGGTGTATGGACTGCCGCTGTTGTAGCTGAGGTCATTAAGAAAAGATTCAGGATTACCTTGAGCCTGTCCCAAATACGCCGAACACTACGCAAGCTTGGCTTTTCGGTTCAGTATCCCAGGCAAAAACTTTCGAAGGCAGATAAAGAAATGCAAAAAACCTGGATTGAAATGAATTTGCCTCAGATTAAAAAAAAGTCCAGGACGAGGATGGAGTCCTGATCTATGGCGATGAGGCCTGTTTTGAGCAGTCAGGCACGATCTGCCGACATTGGGCTGAAAAAGGGATAGGACACGAAGTAAAGAGCTTCCCTACAAGAAAAAAGGCAAAATTCATAGGAGCTGTTGTGGTAGACCGGAATCCCAAATGGCATTTTGCTTCGGTTGAACAACGTTGGCTTTTCGTAGAGATCCGTAATGGTATATTTGTCCCAAACTATCCGGTTTACAGATGGCGACGTTTAGATTTGGAGTAATTGACGACCTGCTCGATTTTGTAGAGCCTCGCACTTCGATTATAACAGGATCCGGCTTTATTGCTTGACAATTGACATAGTGGCCTAGTAGTATAAATCACTATGTCAATTGTATTGCACAAGAAAAGCCCCTTCGGCATAAAGGACCAAATCAAGGGCCAAATCCGGATCATGATCGACAGCGGCCAACTGCCGGTCGGGCAGGCTCTGCCTTCTGCCAGAGACATGGCTAAGGCCTTGAACATAAATCGGAACACAGTTTTGGCAGCCTATCGAGCGTTGGTCAGAGAGGGGCTTCTGGAAACGGTAGTTGGTTCCGGGACCTTCATCAAGAAGAGGAAAATGCAAAACAAAACGGACGCACTTAAGAAGATCGTGGACGATGCCTTTGATAAGGCTCTCCTGGCCGGCTTCAGTCCGGATCAAATTACCGATTACTTGTTCCACCAGGCCGCTGTTTTCTTTCCGGGTACGGAAGGCGCCCGAGTTCTCGTGGTGGAATGTAACCAAGAGGCCCTTGATGACATTGCAGCTACGTTACGACGAGATCTCTCCGTTCAGACGGTACACGTGTTGATTCAAGAACTTGAGTGTGCCACACGCTTGGCTGAAGAACTAATGACCGACATCGATCTGATCGTTTGCGGGTTCAATCACGTTGAGGAGTTAAGAAACGTCGTTCCATCGCCTCCGGTGGAAGTGGTGACCGTGTTTCTTAAGCCTGAGATCCGCATCATGAACGAATTGACCCAGCTTCCACCCGGCACTTCAGTTGGTTTCATATGCGCCACCCAGCGTTCAACGGACACTTTCTACAAAGAAGCCATTTTGTCTGGAGGATCATCTCTTATCAAGATCTGGGTGGGCCTAGATCAAGGACCTGAGCTCCAGAGTCTGCTGGAAAAGTGCTCCGTGATATTCGCTTCGCACTATGTGTACGATCGAGTAATTCACATGACTGATGCTCAAAAGCGCATAATCAGGGTGGAATTGTGTGTAGACCCCTCAAATATTGAGCTGATTCGAGAGAGACTTGCTTTGACCCGGGCACTGAGACGGTGAATCGATATGCGCAGCATCCTAGAACAAAAGGCAAGCCCTAAAACTCGTATGCGCAGAGAAACCAAGTCTTGGTGCTCAGACAGCCTAAGCGAATGCTAGATTGTTGGACAATAAGGAGGGTTATCATGGCTGTGAAAGATTTGAGCGAGCGTGTAAAGGGAATAGCCTTGGAAAGCGGTGCGGATCTTGTAGGCATCGTGAAAACGGCCGACATGCCGGAGCACTCAGAAAGCATTGCCCGTATTTTACCGTCGGCCCGATCTCTCATTGTTGTAGCTCATAGACACAGCTTGGCCGCTATACGGTCTCGAAACATTCAAGTCGCCCAATTCGACACCATACATTCCTATGACGAATCTGCGAGGTCTGCTCATACAGTGAGCCGCTTCCTCGAATCGGAAGGTTTTGCTTCAGTGGCGGTGCCAGCATTCATACCATAGATATGCAAGAGCCAAAGATGGGAATGCAGGGCGAGATATGCTGGCGCCGTGCAGGAGTGAGGGCAGGACTTGGGTCCTACGGCGAAAACGGGTTGCTGATCACGAAGGAGTTTGGAGCAGCCATTCGAATGTCAGGGCTCCTTACCTCAGGGGCACTTGAAGCCGATTCTCCTTTGGAAGAAGACATCTGCAGTCATTGTATGCGTTGCATCGAAGCCTGCCCCTCTGGAGCGCTATCGGGAGGAGGAAATATCAACAGGAAGCTCTGCGGCAAAGTCATCTTCAAGTACGGATTCCGGTTTTTCCAAAATCTCATGAAAGGGGTTATGCGCAAACAGGAACCGGAGATCGAGAGCATTCTCGAAGGTTACGAATTGAGGGAAATGTGGCAGACCTTTATGACAGGAAACTACTACTATTGTTTCAATTGCCAGTCACAGTGTCCTACGGCATTGTCAGATCAGGAGTGAACTAAGTGAGACCAAACAGATTCAGATTAAGAACGCACATCAAGACAGGCAGCCATGTCAAATCTCACCTCAACCCGAGGGTAATGACAATGGATAATTATGAAAGAGTGATGTATCGGATGCGGTCTGTGCGTAAGGGCGTGCTCTGAACAAGCGATAATCGCTGTTCCGAAATACACAGGATTGGTGAGATGATTATCTTAACGATAGCCGAGAAATTTCCCAATAAATAATACTTAGGAGAGTGAACATGATTGTCACATCCCAACGAGCCAAGAGAAGATCGTTTCTAGGAGTCGATTTTGTAGTACTCGCTCATGGTCCGGCCACAATGATTACAAAGATGCTCTACAAACAATCAGACAATGTTCCATTTCATAAGCATCCAAATGAACAAAGTGGATACGTTGTCTCTGGCCAGTATCGACTTATCTTTGAAGATAGCGACCAAGTGATTAGTCCAGGTGATTCCTATTCTATTCCGCGAGACGTAGAGCATCGAATTGAAATAATTGAAGCCGGCGAGGTAATAGATTGTTTCAGTCCCCCACGGGATGATTATTTGTAGAGTACAACCGTTCATGAACAGTCGAAAAGAATGAGGCCTTCATCTGGACAAGTTCCCACTCGGCCTTCTTGAATGGTTTCACTCTACTTAACGATCTCAGTCCAAAGCAGTCGGAAATAGTACATCGATTTGCGCTGCACGCTATAATCCCTGTTTCGCTGCCTCACCAGTGTCTGCTATTTAATGACCTAATTTCTGGAAGCATTTGGGAGAACCACAATGCCATCATTCAATCCTCTTGACCCCGCTTTCGAACAGCGAATTCGCGACAGCTTTCAACAACAGACTATCATAAAAACCCTGGGCGCTAGCCTGACAAAGATTGAACCAGGATTGACCGTAATTGAACTCGGCCATGGAAGCCATCTCGCTCAACAGCATGGATTTATTCATGCTGGAGTCATCACCACTATTGCAGATTCATCTTGTGGCTATGCGGCTTATTCTCTCATGCCAGCACAATCGGAAGTTCTGACCGTTGAGTTCAAGGCAAATTTCACCGCTCCGGCTCAGGGAGATAGATTCGAAGCCATCGGCAAGGTTGTCAAGCCTGGGAGGACGCTGACTGTCTGTACTGCCGAGGTCATAGCTTATGACAAAGATCGAGCAAAAACCATCTTTATCATGCAGGCCACAATGATGTGCGTGCCTACCAAGTCCTAGTTCATATACATTAGTGAATCAATACGGAGCATTCTAATGACGAATATCAGAAGTAAAACCATTGAAGGGCTAAAAGCGGGAGACTGTTTTTACTTTTCACGCACATTCTCAGAAAATGACATGTTGATTTTTGGGGATATAACCTGTGACTACAACCCTGTTCATTTTGATGACCGTTTCTCAAAAGCCAAGAAATTCCAGGGAAGGATTTGTCATGGTCTACTCATTGGCGGTATGCTTACACAGATTGGCGGGCAGATTGGAGTCTTAGCTTCGCACATGGATTTTTCATTCAAAAAGCCGGTGTATTTTGGTGACACCATAACCTGCACCTGGACTTTCACGGAAATTGACCCGAGAGGCCATGCGAAAGCTCACGTGGACTTCACTAATCAAGATGGGGCTCTCGTTATTTCTTCGACTGTCAAAGGAATTATTCCCAATGTTGACGAAAGGGCCATTTTGCAAGTCATGGTGGATGAAGGAGACCCCACAAACAAACTTTCCCAATAAAGAAACCTGATGTGCGATCGAGGCTCCGTCCAATCGTAATCAGACGCCGGGAGCGTACCAAGATACATAGGCACGCAAAATAATCATGATTGTGGGTGGCTACTACCTTTTTTCCTTGAGAATGACCATCAAGAGATGCCAGAGAATTAAAGGTCCCGTTGAATTGATTTATCCGGAATCGTTCAACGAGTTGCCGTGTCCCACTCCGCTGAAATCACCGAAAGTGGATACCTCGTTGAAGATGGAAAGCTTCCCCAGTATTTCTAGTTCCTGCTAGTTGGAAGATCTCAAGCGTCGGATCATACCCTAACGTCGGGCATTAACAGAGTATCTTCCGATTCCATACCAGCAGACCACCTTTTACCTACATTCCGCATAGGAATTTATTGAGATTATATATTTTTCCTGTGGAGTATTTTCGCGACAACAA
>CAITZA010000178.1 GCA_903896745.1 uncultured Desulfomonile sp.
CGTTTGCTTTTTCTTCATCAATTTCTCGCAGTCTATCTTCCAATTCCTTGCGGACAAGCGATGCAGCAGTAGCCCACGCCCTGACGAACCGTGCAAGACCAATAACTGATGGATCAGTGTTTGAGGAAAGCTGGCTAGATATTTCGTCAAGTATTGCCTCAACTTCTTTCAAGGAATTCACAACGGCAGTTCGGTCTTCTTTTCGGAAGTCCTCCCAGAAGACTCGTCTTCGGACAAAACACTTCGCAACTACGTCTGAAATTCGTGACTGGCCTTGGAGCATTGCCTGTAACTCGGCTTTGTCAAATACCATTTTCACAAATGGAGATGCCGCCGAGATTTCAATTTTGTTTACTGATGAATCCTTTAACAAACGTAAAAGAGATTTGAAGGGATTGCTCATAATTTCTCCATCATCGTAGGGAAAATTGATAAGTACGCATAACAAAAAGCTAACCGGCCGCGCGAAGGGCCGATAAGCTACCGTTCTTGACGAATTCCGTTGCGAAAACGTAGGGTTCGCGGTCCGGTTGAGCGCTTGGCTAGCGTTTCGTCTAACCCCAGACTTCATTTAGCATATCCTTAAAGATTCCAAGGAGTTCCTCAAGAGAACTTCTCAGTATGTCGAAATCACGAGCGACCGCTTTGCCTCTGTGAACGGCATTGGATCTAACTTGGTAATAGTACTTGATTGATTTAAGAGGATCATCCGGATCCAAAACATATTTATCTAAATTGGTTGTTGAATAGACCTCTCGCGGAACCCTTACATGTTTTCTCAGACTCTTGGCGAACGCTTCCTCCTCGGCAATCTGGTACACCTTTTCAGTAGATTTCTTACCAAGATGATATCTGAGTCCAGCATACCTCTCCAGAGCCGTCCATAGAAGAGAGTACGCCATTTGAAGACGCAAGATTGTCTTGAAGTCCCACCTGAAATCGGAGTTGCTCTTCAGGACAGTCTCAATTTCTTCCAAAGCGTCCTTAAAGAAAGGGTCAGATCTGCTGTCCCATTCTTCCGCGTGCTCAATGTCTGCGCTACCTCTATCGTGCTTCTTCCCCAGGAGGGCATTGGCCTGAATCCCGTCTGCCAGTCGCACCTCCTGCCACCGGTAAACTTCGTCAGGTTCTATTTCAACTATTCGCTTATAAGCGTTCAGCTCTTGGTCTTCTTTGAATTGGAGTAGGACGCCTTTGACTTTCGAGTATTTGCTCAGGATCAGCAGCGGAATCCCATCTCTTTCTTTCAGAATTCCGGAAATTTCTGCCTCGGTTGTGTTTTTGACCAATTCCTTGATTCTGAAAAAACATAGCTGACCCGGTTTGAAAAGGCCATAAGCAAAAAATGACAATTTAGTGTTATTCGGCAATTTCATATTGAGCTCATTCTCTTCGCCTCATCCAGAACGGTCTTGAGCAGATGAGTGCACTCGCTACATTCTTTGTTTGCCTCGATGTAATCAATTGCGGACTGAGCAAGCCTTCCATAGAAGTCGTACTTTGACATGAAGTCGATAGTCCCAACAAAGATGTCCCTGAGGCGATAAAAAAGCCAACTCAATTCTTTTGAACAGGCCGTAATCACTGCACGCCGCCGGGGCTCTGTATCCTGCAGGCTTATGACCAAATGACCATCGCCCAACCACTTTTCTACGTCTTGACTCAATCGACTACTGATAATGACATCAGCCCCGCCCCACTCTGACACCGTCTGTGCATCACGGATGAAGTCTCCCGCTTCGATTTTGCGTTGTAATTCGTCAAGCTGTTTCGCTATAGTCTCGTTCATGCTGAGTCGTCCTCCGCAATCCGGTTTTTGAACGCTAACATGTGATTCGACTGTTTCAGTTTATCACCCCCTAGACGTTGCCGAGCCTATATCGAAAAGTCAAGATCGTTTCTGCAGAGCCGAAAGACGGCCCAGGCCAAGGCTACCGGTAATGCCATATCTAGCGATCTTGCAGGATTCAATATACACGATGTCGTGGTTTCGTCAGAGCGAGTCGGGTCGGCGTTAGCGGTGCTTGTCAAAGTCTGCTGTCAGCCTATCA
>CAITZA010000179.1 GCA_903896745.1 uncultured Desulfomonile sp.
CTCATTCATACCGATTGTTTCGGATTTCGATATTCGAATTTCGTGCTTGGGTTGCGGGCAAAGCCCGCCTTAAAGGTTCTCTTTATTATAATTGATTCCCTCCCCTCTTAAATGCCTGTAAAATGCACGTATGATGTCAAAAAATAACATTATGCCGGACAGGTGACTATATCATCTTTTCTTTATTCTTTAGTCAAAGGCGGGAGTATGACTCCATTCTTCAGCCAGAATGAAATACTATATTGCCCAGCCAGTCCCTCAGAGTTATTCTACAAGGACAAAATTGTCAAACAATGACGGATCTTTGCCGCCGCATATTCCTCCTGTCATGCCAATCCAGCATTTCGGATTGCCACCCGGTTTATCCTTGTCTAAAACAGTAACCTTAAATCGTGACAAAAAAAGTTAAAAATAAATATTTGTAATTGTAAGTAATTGTGGTACAATTAGTTGTGTATTTTACATGAAAGACATAACTGATAACCAAGCAGGTGAGGAATGAGGCTGAGAATAGAAGGGACTGATGAGATTTTCACATCAAACGGCGGACTTGCTGTTGCGGGCGCGCTCATGAAGAGCCTTAAAATCGGGAAGAGCCTGGACAAGATCAAGATTTCGGTCGGCGAGCCCGAGATATCCAACCGTGATGTGGTCTGCTCCTATCTCGGCCTGCTGGTGATGGGGAGAACCAATTACGAGGACATAGGGCTGTTCCGCGACGACGGGATTTTCCGGATAATGCTGGACATAAAAAAGGTTCCTTCCGCCGAAACGTTGCGCCAGAGGTTTGATGCCGCGCGCGGGGCTTTTGACGGGGAGATGATGAAATTCAATGTGGCGCTTCTGAAGAAGTGCCGCATTTCCATGGTTGCTGTTGATTCCGGCAAATACATTCCGGTTGACATTGACGTCTCCCCTTTTGACAATTCAGGCAGCAAGAAGGAGGGCGTTTCATGGACGTACAAGAATCACGACGGGTACGCCCCGAATTTCGCATATGCCGGGCTTGAGGGCTACATGGTCAACTCGGAACTGAGGCCGGGAAATCAGCACTGCCAGAAGGGCACTCCTGAATTCATACGCGGGACAATGAACATAGTGGACGAGGCCTGGGGGCCGGAGCGCAGGTTTCTTTTCAGGCTTGATTCCGGCAATGACTCCGCGGAAAACATTCTCGTGTTCAAAGACAGGAAAAACTGCTTTTTCATCATCAAGAGGAACCTGCGCAAGGAGTCTCTTGAGGGGTGGCTTGAGACCGCGAAAGTGAAAGGGGAGATTACTGAACCGCGCGTTGGGAAAAAGGTGTGGCTGGGGCACATTTTCCGCGAGGTGGAGGGATACGGGCCGGTACGGATAGTGTTCAAGGTTGTGGAAAGGACGATAGATAGGAAGGGGCAGGTGTTCCTTGTGCCCGAGCTCGAAGTGGAGACCTACTGGACAAGCCTTCCGGACAAACCGGAAACCATCATAGGGCTTTACCATGCGCACGGGACTTCGGAGCAGTTCCACAGCGAACTCAAAAGCGACATGGATGTGGAAAGGCTCCCCTCCGGCAAATTCCTGACGAACTCTTTTGTCCTGCGCAATGCGATGCTGGCATTCAATATTTTGAGGAAGATTGGTTGCGACCTTCTGGCGTTCCCGGGAGATCTCCCGGTCAAATTCGATGTCGGACGCCGCCGGATAAAAAGCGTGATACAGAATATTGTGGGCGTGGCGGGAAAACTGGTGAGGACCGGAGGACGCACAATGCTGAAGGTCAGCAGAAGATGCCCGTGGCTCGATCCCTTTGAACGGTTATTTGCAAGTTATTGCTGACAAGGATATTGCGGGAGTGGACGAGAAAGCCGCCAAAGAAAGGCGGGCGGGAGTGGACTGTTGAAAAAATGGGGAATTAACGGGAAATCCGTATTTTTTTACCGTAAAAAACTGGAAGGAGGGAAGACAAAGGTAAAATGTCGAAATTTGTTCGTCAAGACGGCGGAAAAACCGTCTTGAAATATGTTTGAAAAGAAAAATTTGAATCATTCCGCGACAGCCAAAAAGGGCATCACGGAATCAGGTTCGATCTTTGATTGCGCTGGCTCTGGTAAAATTCCCTGATGGCTTCCGGCGGCAGGACATGATCATAAACAAATACCTCATCCAGCATCGTCCCTTCCGGGCATGACACGGAAAAATCAGTTGAAAGCTCGGTGTCGCTTATTTTCCTGTCAATCGTCTTCCGTCCGGCTAGCTCCCCGTCTATGTACATTGTGAAATTTTTCGGATCCCATGTCAGAGCTATGTTATGCCAATCACCTTCAGACAGATTGATTTCTTTTCCGATCCAGAGTCCGACTCCCTTCAACCCGGAACAGAAAACCATTATCGTATCCTTGCCTTCGTTCACGGTTGAAGTCATCCGCTGTATGCCCAGATATCCGCCTCCCGGATTGTAGTTAGTGAGAAAGAATTCCTGGTAAAGCCGTTGCCTGCTCCTGCCATCCTTCTCCGTCGGCATGTCTTCAGGCTTCTTCCAGACGACCGGTTTTATCCAGAAACTGACTGTGCCCGGCACGTAGAATGAAAGGTTGTCCCTGAGTTTGAATCCCATGGAAATCCTTTTCCCTTTTGCATACAGCGCCTTTCCCTTTAGTCCATCAACAAACTCCGGCCTGGCTGCGGGGATATATGCGGAGGGCTCACCGGCGGATCGTGCAGGAGACAGGGTACCGTTATTGAAGTCGAGCGAGAATGTCACTCCTTCA
>CAITZA010000180.1 GCA_903896745.1 uncultured Desulfomonile sp.
AACACGCCATTTGCATACATCCGTATTTTCGTGACAGCCACGCCGGTTCGCTGGGACTCGCCGTCTTTCCTCCAATAGGTCTTGAGTATATTATTGCTGCGCTTCGGCCACATGTCGGAGAAATTACATTCGTTGATCTCAGGTTACCCGGGCCATTGAGGGACGCCGAGAAACTCAGGAATTTCATTTCACAGAACTGTGACCTCGTATGCATCAGTATAAACTGGGAATATCATTTTCGAGAGGTATGCGACTTCGTCAGCGGTCTTCCTCATCACATCACCACCGTTGTTGGCGGGCAACAGGCCACAGACTGTGTTGAAGAGGTTTTCGAACTCTGTCCGAATGTTGACATAATAGTCCGGGGTGAGGGCGAAGAAACCATTGTCGAAATAGCCAACGGACGTGAGCTCGGAGATATACTCGGCATATCCTATCGAAGGGGTGGCGAGCTTTTTCATAACAGCAACCGCCCACTCGGTGAAATAGAGGATTACCGTTTTCCGGACCGAACTATCAGAAGCCAGGACTACAATCTGAACATGGGCGGCTTCGCTCTTCGTGGCGAGCAGTTCGATATGATCCTTACTTCCAGGGGTTGTCCATACAATTGCAAGTTCTGCACATTCAACCTCAATCCATGGACACAGAAGCGGCGTTACTCGACTCGCTCCATTGATACCGTCATGACAGAGCTGGAACAGATTTCAGCCGGGATGATCCTGATTGCGGATGAGAATTTCTTCGTCAACCCGAACAGGGCCAAGAAAATATGTGAAACCTTGATCGAACGGGGCATAAAGAAACGATTCTTCGTGCAGGCTCGGATAGAAATCTTCGAAAGGCCGGATGTACTGGAAGCCGCAGTTAAAGCAGGCATAAAGGTGATGCTTCTCGGCATTGAATCACCGACTGACAGGATACTCGAACAGCTAAACAAAGGTTTCAATACCGAAAAAGTACGAAGCGCATTCAAGGTTTTCAGACAGTTTCCTCTCTATTATCATGGATATTTCATTTACGGAAATGTGGGAGAAACAGATGAGGAAATGCTTCAAATCCCGGTATTTGCCAAGGAACTGGGGTTGGATTCAATAACCTATCAAAAGCTTAGGGTGGACAAGTATTCTCCGTTGAGAGAACTGGTGGAATCCACCCCGGGATATTATATCGGGGATGATCGAATAGTTTATAGAGAAGGTATAGGAAGACAGGGGCTCAAACAGATTAGCCGCGAAATCACAAAAAAATTCTACACACCGGACCAACTTCTTTCACTTGTCAGAAAGCTCTTTTCCATCAAGATGTTCACACCCAGGAACTTACCGGTTCTGGTCGCCAGCCTTCCGGTTGTCCTGGCAAACATGATGGTTCGTGAATTCAACAAGATGGTCAAGCGAATAAGGTTGACCCGCTCAACCTGAGTTTTCGGGTTTTCTGGCCTTTCAACGAGCATGCGAGAGTGGCGCGTGATTGATGAACATGAGGTTACGGGTAAGTAGCATTACCGCATGATTCCACTCCTCTTCGTCATCGAACCCGTCAAACCCGTCTCACAATATATACCTGCTGAGGTCATCACTCCTGACTATATCAGTCAACCTGTCGCGAACCATTTGGGGAGTGATTTCTATTCTTACACCGGCCATGTCCGGCGCATCAAAAGATATTTCCTCGAGCAGTTTTTCCATGATGGTGTGTAAACGTCGAGCCCCGATATTTTCGGCGCGTTCGTTTACATCCTCGGCCAGACCGGCAATCTCCGATATTGATTCCTCTGTAAAATCAATCTGAACGCTCTCTGTTTTCAATAGTTCCTGATACTGCTTGACCAGGGCGTTCTTTGGTTCAGTAAGTATCCGGACAAAATCATTTTTGGTCAATGCCGACAATTCGGCTCGAAGCGGAAAACGTCCCTGAATCTCGGGGATGAGGTCGGATGGTTTGGAAACATGAAAAGCCCCGGCCGCTATAAAAAGAATATGGTCGGTCCTTATTACGCCATGTTTGGTGTTGACCGAACTGCCCTCTATTATCGGAAGCAGATCACGCTGAACTCCCTCGCGTGAAATATCAGGGCCATGATGCTGACTGTGCGACCCGGCTATTTTGTCAAGCTCATCGATAAACACAATCCCTGTCTGCTCGACCCGCTCCCTGGCCATCTTGACCACTTTGTCATGATCGACGAGTTTATTTAGCTCCTCCTGTATCAGGATTTGCCTGGCCTCAGTCGTCTTGACCCTTCTCCGTTTTGTTTTTCCGGGGAAAATGTTCGAGAACATGTCCTTGAGATTGATGTCCATCTCCTCCATACCCCCAGGGGAAAATACCTCCACGACCGGAATGGCGGACACCTGAGTCTCAATCTCGACTTCACGGTCATCAAGCTTGCCGTTTCTGAGCATTCGACGGAATTTTTCACGTGTCCTCTGGGCCACGTCAATTTCTTCTTCGTTGGATTCCGGATTTGGGGCCAACTGTGGCCTTCTCATCTTTCTTGGATTTCGGACGGGCAGCAGGATATCCAGCAGGCGTTCTTCCGCCTGGTCTTCAGCTTTATTACGCAAGGCCTCGTATTCTGATTCCCTGACCAGGCTAATCCCAATCTCGAGAAGATCGCGAATCATTGATTCGACATCGCGTCCCACATAGCCGACTTCGGTAAACTTGGAGGCTTCAACCTTCAGGAATGGCGATTGGGCAAGCTTGGCGAGCCTGCGCGCGATTTCCGTCTTTCCAACCCCCGTAGGGCCGATCATAATTATGTTTTTCGGGGCTATCTCATCCCTCAAATCTTCCGGCACCTGCGTCCGACGCCACCTGTTGCGCAAGGCAATGGCTACCATTCTCTTGGCGCCATGCTGTCCGATTATATATTTGTCGAGTTCAGCGACTATGTTCCTCGGTGTAAAGTTCTGCATAACTATCCGCTTCCATGTCTGATCTCTTGGATAATCTGGTTATCCCGTTAGCGTGTAGTCAACCATGGCTGTTTCTCATGATTGAGCTTCCATCATCCGGTCAGGGTCACAAACACTCAATGACAAGACGGTCGTTCGTGAACACGCAAATGCTCGCAGCTATATTCATGGCGATTTTGGCCACTTCCATCGCATCCATCTCTGTATGCGCCAACAGGGCTCGCGCAGCGGCCAAAGCGTAATTTCCGCCTGACCCGATTGCCATGACGCCGTCATCAGGCTCCAGCACATCGCCCGTGCCGGAAAGCAGTAACGTTTTTTCCCTGTCGGCCACTATCAGCAAGGCTTCTAGCCGTCTGAGCATTCTGTCCATGCGCCATTCCTTGGCTAGTTCCACAGCGGCGCGTGGCAGGTTGTTCGAATACTTTTCAAGCATTTGCTCAAATTTTTCCAAAAGCGTCAGGGCATCAGCCGTCGAACCTGCAAAGCCCGCCAGAATCTTTGAGTCCTTGCCCAGAAATCTTACCTTCCGCGCCGAATGCTTAACAACCGTGTCGCCCAAAGAAACCTGTCCATCACCAGCCATTACAACCCGGTCTCCACGTCGAACACATAGAATTGTCGTAGACCTTACCTTGAGTCTTCCCATTTCATGAAACCTTTATTTGAGCCTGGCCTAATATTATAGAATACTATTATCACTTGCCCTCTGTAAAGCCACTTCTCGGATGAGAACGATCATATACTTCCATGAGCTTCCCCAAATCAACCTTGGTATATCTTTGGGTAGTGGATAAATTGGTATGCCCGAGAAGTTCCTGTATGCTTCTCAGATCAGCGCCTCCCTGAAGAAGGTGTGTTGCAAACGAGTGTCTAAAGCAATGAGGCGAAGCGTCCCTGAATATACCTGCATTCAGGAGCAGGGATTTCAGGATTCGGCGCACGCTCCTGTCAGTCAGAGGCCCGCCCCTAAGATTAAGGAACAGCTTACCTTTACTTTGGGACATGTTGCCCGACAATTCCATGGCCTGACGAGTCGGAATGTATTTCCGGATGGCATCGAGAGCCTTTTCCCCAACAGGGACGTACCTTTCCTTGGAACCCTTGCCAACCACCCTCACCCATCCGTTTTCCATGTCAATGTCATTGACGGAAATTGAAACAAGCTCACCAACACGGAGGCCCGAAGAGTACAGGAGTTCGAATATTGCCATATCACGCGATAGCGCTTCTGCGTTTCTTGAGAAAAACCGGCCCACTTCATCAACATTCAGGGATCTCGGTAAGGGTTTTTCCTTTTTCGGAGCGGTGATTGAAGCGGCGGGATTGGCGGTCAGCACACCTTCCCTGACAAGAAATCTGAAAAAACTTCTGATTGCCGCCAACTTCCTGCCAACTGAAGTCCTGGCAATCTTTCCAAATTTCCCGGCAAGAAAAGCCCTGACACAGTTCCTGTCTATGCGCGCGACATTCTTTATTCCGGCATTGTGTGGCGCTTTTTCGAGGAAGTCACGAAAATCCCGAAGATCGGAACTGTATGCTCGCAAGGTCTGTCCAGACCTCAGCCTTTCTGTTTCAAGATGACGTTCGAAAATCTTTTGAGCCTTTTCAAAATCCAATATGTTCACTTCCATTCATTGGTGATTGTGTTTGGGGGAACAACTGCAATCAGACAATGACGATTCGCTTGATTGCCGAAACAGCCGCCACAGGATCATCAATCACCTGAAACAGATCCATGTCGTCCGGACAGATCATGGCATGCTTCATCAACATTGTTTTCTTTATCCATGTCACAAGGTCCTTCCAGTAGTCCTTACCAAGTAATATCACCGGGAATGGCTTTATCCTGTGGGTCTGTATAAGGGTCATGGCCTCGAAAAGCTCATCCATCGTCCCGAAACCACCAGGAAGGATGATATAGGCCATGGCATACTTGACAAACATTACCTTGCGCACAAAAAAATACCTGAAGTTAAGCCTTACATTGGTATACGGATTGGCAGACTGTTCCTTGGGTAACTGTATGCAAAGACCTACAGACTTGCCGCCAGCTTCGAACGCCCCCCTGTTGGCCGCCTCCATCGCGCCGGGACCGCCTCCTGTTATCACTGTGAAACCGCTCTCGGCAAGCAACTTGCCAACTTCC
>CAITZA010000181.1 GCA_903896745.1 uncultured Desulfomonile sp.
TTATCCAGAGTTCCCACTAAGCCATAGCCTGATGAATTGTGAAAGGAGAGCCAGCTTTTCGGCACAGCCGCCTCGTCCAGGGTCAACACATATGTGAACATCGCAATAAGCATAAAGATTACTGCAATCCAGACTCTCCAGTCTTTATGAAATTTCCATGACTCTGATCCTCTGATTTCATTTTTATTAAGTTTACTAGATTTATGGCTCATACGGTTTCTCTTGCATAAGTAGTCGGGAGTCCTAAGACCCTTGGTTCTGTAAAAACAGAAGAGGTTTCTCCGGGAGGATATCGCTGCGTTAAGAAAATGACAAGCCGAAAATGTGATATTCTCCGGGACAACGCGGTTATCTTAAACGTCAGCGTGAATTGTTCCCAGAATATATAGTCCCGAACAAGTGGCAGCGCTAGCACAATCATTAAATCCGCAAATAGAGATTCCTCAGTCAAGCGCTGCATTTCCATGTCTGGGCTTCGATATTATTGCGTTTCTTGTGTTTTTGCCCCGATTGACTGGGGCGGTGCAACAAATTCTATTGACAGTACCCAAATTCTTTAGGAATCATTATACGGAGGTCGTAAAAATATGCCAAGGATCACAGAAATGATTGGCGGTGAACCCTATGTTTATTCTCCGCTTGGTGAATATGTAGTCAAGGCTCAGGGTGTTTGTGGAGGTAGGCCTACCTTCAAATATACGAGAATTCCGGTATCAGGGGCTATTAACAGGCTTGAAGCTGGAGAAGGTATTGTTGCCATAATAGAGAGTTACCGAAACAAGGTATCAAAGGCAGCCATCCTGGAAGCCTTAGAACTCTCCCGAGAAACAGGAACCAAAAGCAAACCGTTAAAAAGTGCCGCAGCTTGACAGTCTTAGATGAGCAACTGAATCCTTTATTAATTAATGAAATACAAAAATGGTACAGGGGCCGGATTGTATTGGTGTCTGACCTTCGTCCTGATACAATAATCAAGGACGAAGTCATCCCACAGCTTCTGGCCAGAACAAAGAAATATCCCGCCTTTGTGACAATCAACTCCAAGGATTTTGGAAAAAACTCATTCAGGCAAACAGGTCTGTATTGTCTGTCTGAAACTTGAGGACTCTGAGATGAGCCTGATTCCTCTGCTTCTAAGAAACTTGTTCCAGGCCCATGAATTCAAGAACAAGAAAGACAGGGCAGGGTATGTGTTCAGGATAGATAGGGATGGAAATATGCTATACCATTCATACGACAGAGTTGATACTAAGCGATTATGACCTATAGTTTCGCTTTTTTTCGAGACATAACTGCATAAGGCGTCCGTAACCGGCAATACCTTTCTGTCATTTTTCGTCCTTGGAACGCTTACATTCCGAGCGGCTACTTAAACGGGCGTCGCTCCTAGAATCACAGACGTTCTTACACTTAAGTGAGACACAGAATCCCGGACGTAAGCAACAATCGGAATACAGATCAGGACGCGAGTTCGCATTTAGCTGTCTATAGTGCGAATCCACTGTTTGAATGTCATCGGATGAACATGACGGCGCTGTTATCAAAATGCCTATAACCATAAAAACGGAACCCCAGAGAAACAATTTCATGATCAATCTCCTATCTAATTCAATCACAATGTGACATTCTCTGGAAAGCGGGAATTCAGAAATAATGAATTCCGAACCGGGTTCGGCATTACAACAAAAGGGGCATGTCCCATTACTCCCGGTCAGGGCGCTGTCGTCCCGATGTAATGGCGACAAGGTATCACATCTTCAATCTCGGTTTCATTCCGACAACACTCTTAAGAAACGCAACAATGGTAAGGGAGTTAACCAAATGAACAATATACCTGAAGGAACGATTACCCGTGAAATCCGTGGACATGTTTTCCTGATCGGCATCCATAGAGCCAGCAAGATGAATGCTTTCACCTGGGACATGTTGTGTGACCTGTCAGTGGCTTTCGGAGAATATGAGGCGAACGATGATTTGCGATGCGCCGTCGTTTATGCTGCGGGTGAACATTTTAGCTCAGGCCTGGATCTGGCGGATGTAGCTCCTCACGTTTCAGTGGGCGAGCCTTATTTCAAGGGTGGTGGAATAGACCCATGGGGTGTCCACGGCCCTATGCTTTCCAAACCACTCATGATGGCCGTTCAGGGGCGCTGTTATACTTTAGGGACAGAACTTTCCCTTGCCGCGGACATTGTGGTGGCGGCTGATAACACACGTTTTGCTCAACTGGAAGTTAAGCGTGGGATATTTCCATTCGGCGGAGCGACGATCCGTCTACCCAAAACGGCGGGTTGGGGAAACGCCATGAGATATCTCCTGACAGGAGATGAATTCAGCGCTCAGGACGCCTACCGGTTCGGACTCGTGCAGGAAATCACTGAGCCTGGCCAACAGCTTGAAAAGGCAATGGAAATTGCATGCAAGATCGCGGCGCAGGCTCCTCTGGCAGTCCAGGCGACGCTGTATCTGGCCAGGTCCGCTGCTAACGAAGGATTCCAGAATGGTACCAAAAATATCATGCCGGAACTCCTCAAAATCATGAAAACAGAGGACGCCGCTGAGGGTGTCATGTCCTTCATTGAACGCCGCCCAGCGAATTTCAAGGGGAGATAA
>CAITZA010000182.1 GCA_903896745.1 uncultured Desulfomonile sp.
ATCCTCAGTCTTACCCATTAACGAGGCAAGCCTTACGTCGGAAAAGCCCATCGACTTGACCTGCTTCAAAGCGTAATCGATCTCATCGTTCTTGAGCCATTGTTGATCAGATATTACGCGCTCCTTTTCAATTATCTGCCGTATCTGGTCCAGGAACCACGGGTCAATGGCGCAACAGTCATATATTTCATGCACGCCTACCCCGCGCCTCAGGGCGTCTCCGATTTGCCACAATCTGTTGGGGGTTGGCCTCGATATGCTGGCCAGCATTCCGGACTTGTCCATGTCAATCGGAAAGATTGGCTCGAAACCATAGGTTTCCGTCTCGAGCGATCGCATAGCCTTCTGAAGAGACTCCTTGAAAGTTCTGCCAATAGCCATTACTTCGCCAACAGATTTCATCTGTGTTCCCAGGGTGTTATCGGCGCCAGGGAATTTCTCGAAAGTGAAACGGGGTATCTTGGTGACTACATAGTCTATGGTAGGCTCGAAGGAAGCCGGAGTCTTAAGTGTGATGTCATTCGGGATCTCGTCAAGGGTATAGCCGACCGCCAGTTTTGCGGCTATCTTGGCTATCGGGAAACCGGTGGCCTTTGATGCCAGCGCGCTGGAGCGGCTCACACGCGGATTCATTTCCACAACGATAACCCGACCGGTCTGAGGATGGACGGCAAACTGAATGTTGGATCCTCCGGTATCAACCCCGATCTCCCTGATAATCGCAACAGACTGATCCCTGAGTATCTGGTATTCCTTATCCGTAAGAGTCTGAGCCGGGGCTACGGTGATCGAATCACCGGTGTGAACGCCCATTGGGTCAAAGTTTTCTATCGAACAGATTATGACCACATTGTCAGCGGTATCGCGCATGACCTCCAGTTCGAATTCCTTCCAGCCCAGCGCCGATTCTTCTATCAGGACACGCGTAACAGGCGACAGTTCCAATCCCCAGCGAGCCAGTTCCTCGAACTGATCCTCCGTATAGGCGACACTCCCGCCAGTGCCACCAAGAGTAAACGAAGGCCTTATGACATTCGGAAACCCGACTTCCCGAGCAATTGCCCATGCCTGTTCAAGACTACTCGCATAGCCGCTGCGTGGAAGATCCAAACCTATATTTTTCATAGCTATCTTGAACAGGTCGCGATCTTCAGCCTTCCTGATTGCGTCAATTCCAGCCCCTATCAACTCAACGCCAAAGTCTCTGAGAATTCCCGCCTCATGCAGTTCCACAGCCCTGTTGAGAGCAGTCTGACCACCAATTGTCGGCAGTAAGGCGTCAGGTCTCTCCCTGGCGATTATGTCAGCAAGAACATCGAGCTTTATGGGTTCAATGTATGTGGCGTCGGCAAATTCGGGATCCGTCATGATTGTGGCGGGATTCGAATTTACAAGTGTTACGCGGTAACCCTCTTCCTTCAGAGCCTTGAGGGCCTGTGTGCCTGAATAGTCAAATTCACAGGCTTGACCTATGATGATAGGCCCTGAACCAATGAGCATGATGGACTTGATGTCAGTTCGTTTCGGCATGAAGCATATCTCTTTTTATTGTTCTGTTTGTGGATTATAGTCTGTTCTAAAAAACATGGGTAAATCTGAATGAATATATGGTTGTCGCATGAAAAATTCAAGACAAACTAGTTTGTTACAAAATTGTAACCATTGGTCTTATTGAGAGACTGTCGGGTTTGTTCATTGCCCGGGTGTTGTGGTAGCTCGTTATCTCATTAATATAGTTCAGGATGTTTCTACATAATGTCTAAGCTAAGGGCATTTAGGGAAGAAATAACTCCGTTCATTCGGGAATCGTGGACCATGGGTTGGCCCATGATTCTGATCATGTTCTTCCATTTCACGATAGGGCTTGCTGATGTTTATGTGGCGGGTTTTATGGGAACGGAGGTTCTGGCGGCCGTAGGATATGTTGGTCAGCTATACTGGACACTGATGATACTTGCCACAGCGCTATCGGTGGGAACGGTTTCCATGATTTCGCAAGCGTATGGCGCCAAGTCGATCGAGGGGGTGGGGAACATATCCGCCAACTCGTTGATGATGGGTTGCGCTATTTCAGGCGCCCTGACTGTTTTGTCGCAAATATATTCATCGGAAATAATCGGCGTCGCGGGTATGCCCGAGAGTATCAGGCCCATAGCGGAATCGTTCATCAGGATATTCTCGTTTGTGTTACTTCCGACTTATATGATGATCATAACGGGTGGTATTCTGAGATCCTCAGGCAGGGTCAGGGTAGCCATGGTCAATAGTTGCCTGGCTTCCATAACAAACGTAATCGGTGATTTTGTCCTGGGTTTTGGATGGGGCCCGATACCTGCTCTTGGATATACCGGCATAGCTTGGGCGACAGCTTTCGGGACAAGCCTGGGCATGGTCCTGAACATGGCTCACATCTTTAGCGGCCCCTATAGAATCAGACTCTCCCGGCTACGTAAACCAATGCCGACCTGCATCAGGAATCTTGTGAAGCTTGGTGTGCCGAGCGCGCTTCAGCAAACCGCCTGGAACGCAGGAACACTGGTCGTCTATTTCCTGGTGGCGCGCCTTCAGGAAGGCGAAATTACAGCATTGGCCGCCATGACCGCAGGGGTCAGAATCGAAGCGATAATCTTTTTGCCTGTTTTTGCCCTTAACATGGCTGCGGCGGTTATCACGGGGAACAGGCTCGGCGCCGGAGATCCTGTCGGAGCGAGAAGCGGCGCCAGAGCTACCGCCACTCTTTGTTTTTCCATAATTATAATTCCAGCGACTCTAATGTTCATATTTGCGCCTCAAGTCTCACAATGGCTCACGAGCGATCCCTCCGTCTATGCGGAAATGACGCGCTACCTCAGGATTAACATGCTGGGCATACCTTTCATGGCAATAGGTATCTCACTCGCCGGGGCGCTTCAGGGCGCTGGAGACACCTTTGGAACCATGAGGATCATTTTTACGGGCATGTGGCTGGTCAGAATTCCACTCATCCTTACGGGCATCCATATCCTGCAGGCCGGCGCCGTCGGAATATGGGTCGCAATGACCATTTCCATGATCATCATGTGCGGATTGCTAATCCTAAGATTCAGGGGAGACAAGTGGATTAGGGCTTCTTTCGACAGAAAAACCAAATCAATGCTCTGGCAGGCTTGCCTCAAATCTGGACATACCGGACAGGGGGGATAAGATAAGCGTGGCGAACCGGCCACGTCTTGTCCGGTCCTGAACCGGTACCGGACTCATATTCGTTAACTGCAATTCGATTCGTCGCCGTTTCTTTTCTTGATGGCGCACAGGCAGTCATCAGTGTCTCCACTCCAAATCCTATTGTTTATCGTATCCGAATAATTAATAATCAACCCAACGGGATTGGCAATATTGACGCCTTGATACGCCACCAATTTTCCGATAGGAAGTTTAAATGAAAAACGAATACATAAATAGGGTTGAAGAGCATGTAGACGAGGAAGTATGCCTTTCTGGCTGGATATCGAATCGACGTTCGTCGGGTAAGATACGTTTTTTGCAGGTTCGTGACGGGACTGGGGTGATACAGTGCGTGGTTCTTCCGAAGGAGGCGTCAGAGGGGGCTTTCGATCTTGCGGACAGGGTTTCTCAAGAGTCATCGGTCAGAGTGACGGGAGTAGTTAAAAGTGAGCCTCGTTCTCCGATCGGTTATGAAATTCTGGTGAGGGAGATTGAACTCATCTCTGAGGCGCTGCCTTATCCCATAAGCAACAAGGAGCATGGAGTCGGTTTCCTGATGGATCACAGACATCTCTGGCTGCGGTCATCGAGGCAGTCCGCGATACTTCGTATCAGGTCGGAACTGACGAGGTCGGCCCGGGCATATTTTGATGAAAAGGGTTTTGTGTCTATTGAGGCTCCTGTCCTAACTCCGACGGCTTGCGAGGGAACCACTTCGCTTTTTCAGGTTGGCTATTTTGAGCGCTCTGCTTATCTTACCCAGTCGGGTCAGCTCTATGGAGAAGCGGCCGCTATGGCCCTGGGAAAAATATATGTCTACGGGCCAACTTTCAGGGCGGAAAAATCCAAGACGCGTCGGCACCTCACCGAGTTCTGGATGATAGAGCCGGAGATGGCCTTTTGTGAGCTTTCGGAGACAATCGAGCTGGCTGAGGGCCTGATATGCCGAATAGTGGGTGATGTTCTGGACAATTGCCCAGAGCAGTTGAAGATCATTGAGAGGGACGTAACGGCACTGGAAAAAATCACCCCCGGATTTCCGATGATAACATATTCGAAGGCGGTGGAAATACTGGAGTCCAAAGGAATGGAGATTGCCTGGGGAGATGATCTTGGGGCTGACGAGGAAACCGCCATTTCGCA
>CAITZA010000183.1 GCA_903896745.1 uncultured Desulfomonile sp.
CCTACCAACAGTCGGTAGAGGCTATGAGCGTGATTCTTAACTCCGTTCAGGATGCGCTTCTGATTCACGACAGATCCGGATTCATTGTCCAGTTTAACCAGAAGCTTCTGGAAATGTTTGAAATTGATCGTCTTGACACCGTACTCCGGCCCAATAATGTAGCTTATTTTCTCAGCCCTGTGGATGAACCGGTCGATTTTAACGTGATTTGGCACGAGGCGCTGTCAGGCCAGGTCAGGCAGCTCGAACAAAAAATAATACGCCCTTCTGACGGAAAGATTTTTGACGCCGAAATTTTTATGAGGTCTATACTTCTCCAGGGCGAAGATCACATTCTTGTTTCCATAAAAGACATTACTGAAAAAAAACGCATTGCCGACGAGCTTCATCGCGCCCTGGCTCTTGCTGAACATCTTCGCGTAAAGGCTGAGGCTGCCAGTGATACTAAAAGCAAGTTTCTGGCCAATATGAGTCATGAGCTGAGGACACCTCTCAACGCCATCCTGGGTTTTTCCGAGCTTCTCGAAGGTAAATGGTATGGGGAAATCAATGAAAAGCAGTTAGCTTATGTTAGGGCCATTTACAATTCTGGAGACCATCTTCTCCATTTGATCAATGATATTCTGGACCTTGCCAAGGTTGAAGCCGGAAAAATGGAAATTAGCGCTTCATCAACCGATCTGGATTTATTGCTCGAGAATGCTTTCACCATGATCAAAGAGACTGCCTACAAAGCGGGAATCAAGCTTGAACTGGAAATCGGGGATGAATTTAAGGTGGACAACATCTGGGCTGACGATGTGCGCCTAAAGCAGATCATTATGAATCTGCTTTCAAATGCCGTCAAATTTACCCCGTCGGGTGGAACCATCAGACTACAGGCCCAAAAACTGGATCAAGAGACTAGAATAAGCGTCTCTGACACCGGCATAGGAATCAAGCCTGAGGATCAGGCCAGGGTCTTCGAGGAATTTGAGCAGGTAGATTCTTCCTTTTCGAGGCAACAGCAAGGGACAGGTCTCGGTTTGTCACTCACAAGGAAACTGGTTGAACTTCACGGCGGTCGTATCTGGGTTACCAGCGAGGGGGATAACAAGGGTAGCGTTTTTACATTCGAAATCCCTTATGTATCAGATGGGCCCAAGCAGGAAAGAAGTCTGTCAAACGCCGGCGAATACAATTTCGGCCCTGATTCGGATCCGGACACAATGTTGGACAGACCTTCTATACTTGTAGTGGAAGACAACACAGCCAACATGAAGCTTACCACGAACCTCCTTGAAGTTGGAGGGTATAAAACATTGCCAGCCTTTTCTTCAGAAGAAGCCCTAAACATTCTGAAAACATCAACTCCAGCCCTCATACTCATGGATATATCGCTTCCCGGTATGGATGGACTAACCGCTACCCAGGTAATAAAAAACAATCCCCTGACTTCGCACATTCCAGTTGTAGCGCTAACCGCTCATGCAATGAAGGACGATAGGCAAAGGGCTATCGAGGCCGGTTGTGACGCATACCTGCTTAAACCCATTGACACGCGGCAGTTCTACAGAACAATTTCCCGACTACTGGTCTCAAGGGATTCCAAACCGGAACATTAATTCCATCTCTTGCATAACACATAGCACACCGATTACCAGAAGGGATCGGTGTACCATGTCCATTTTCATATCTATCGGGTTATTCTATTTGACAAATAGATACAGTCTATATATCTTTTCTCTCTATCGCGCCTGTAATTGCTGTATTAAAAGATTTTGCTGGTAGCGCCGGCAACCACCCTGAAACTGCCGGATTACAAACGGTAAGGTCAGGATGTCATTAGGTCGTCAATCGCAGTTATTTTCCGTTTTTTCTAATTGAGGAGGGGTGTGTGGAAATACGAAAAAACTTTTTTGCGGGAACGGCAGGGATTGTCATCGTTGGGGCCATCATTGGTGTATTGGCGTCTTTACTTCAGAAGTTGGGCAATCCCGGTAACATGGGAATATGCGTTGCCTGTTTTGACAGGGATATTGCTGGAGCGTTAGGGCTCCATAGAGCGGAAGTAGTTCAGTATTTGAGACCGGAAATTCTGGGATTCGTTCTGGGGTCTTTTTTGGCTGCGTTGGCTTTCGGTGAGTTCAAGCCTCGGTCCGGCTCTGCCCCTCTGGCTCGTTTCATTCTGGGGATGTGCGCCATGATAGGCGCCCTTGTTTTTCTGGGATGCCCATGGCGGGTTGTATTAAGGCTTGCAGGTGGAGATGGTAATGCATTGTTTGGACTATTGGGATTAGTTTCGGGCATAGGCCTCGGCGTAGTTTTTTTCAGGCAGGGGTACAGTTTGGGAAAAACCACTAGACAGACCTTTGGGTTTGGCCTGTTGATGCCAATGCTGGTGGCTGGGCTGCTTGCCTTGCGCTTGATATTTGATCAGGTCTCCGGTGAACCCCGGAGCGGTATTCTTTTCTATAGTTTGAAGGGGCCTGGGGCCCAGCATGCGGCTCTTTTCATTTCCCTGGGGATAGGTCTTCTTGTTGGAATAATAGCCCAGAGAAGCCGTTTTTGCACCATGGGCGCAATACGCGACATGATCCTGTTCAGGCACACCCATCTTCTAACAGGATTTTTGTTCCTTCTGCTTTTTGCTTTCATAACCAACCTGTATTTGGGACAGTTTCATCCGGGTTTTACGGGACAACCGGTCGCTCATACACAAAGTTTTTGGAATTTTGCAGGCATGCTGGTTGCTGGTTTTGCTTTTGCGCTTGCGGGAGGATGCCCTGGGCGACAGTTATTCATGTCTGGCGAAGGTGATGGAGATGCTGCCATTTTTGTGCTTGGAATGTTGACAGGGGCCGCTTTTGCCCACAACTGGGGGCTGGCAAGCACCCCAACCGGCATTGGGCCACACGGAGTAGGCGCCGTGGTTGCCTGCCTGTTGGTCTGCCTTTTCATTGGACTAACAAACATCCGAAAAATAGCCTGACAAGGAGTCTTTAAATGTCTGAAACCGTAGATGCCCGCGGACTGTCATGTCCTCAACCTGTCTTGTTGACATTAGGCAAGCTGTCACAATTGCCATCTGGGGAATGCGTGGTCATCGTAGACAATGAAGTAAGTCTAGAGAATGTTCGCCGAGCGGCAGGGAACAAGGGATGGTCGATTCAGAGCGTTTCGCAGGAAACCGATGAATACAGAATCCTGCTACGGAAATGAAAGCGCATCTAACCAAGCTATATTCCATTATAAAACAGACATTGGGTCCCTCTGAAAACCAACCAAACACTGCCATTTCGGCCAGAGGGATCATACTTTTTCATCACACGTCTGACGTAATCAGGGCAGAAGAGATTCTTTCGGAAGCCGGCTTGGATGTGTGTGTAAAGGGTCCGCCGCCGGAGGTGAGGACCGGGTGTGATATGGCGGTGGAGTTTCCGCTGGTTTCGGAACTCCATGTCAAGCGCCTGTTAAATGAAAAACGCATCACGCCTGTTGACGTGTTGCCGCTTCAGGACTTGCTGCTCGAA
>CAITZA010000184.1 GCA_903896745.1 uncultured Desulfomonile sp.
CTCGCCAACCCTTTGTACATCGGGTAAACAGCCAGAGCCGCAGCTTTTAGACCGAAAACCTCTGAAAATCCCTGCAGGCCGGGTTCACGCGACCATCCCCGTAATGTGACCATATTGGCAGGGAACTCTCCCTTTATGCGTTCTGAAACCTTATCGACCCATTGATTGACAATATCAGCTGTGGCTCTGGCTTCGGCAGATCCATCCTGCGGTCTCAACCTTAATGGTTTTAGGCCTGTTTTCTGTGGATCGGTTTCATTAAGGGCATGGGAAAGACCTGCCCCACGAAGCAACAAAACAAACCTGTAATCACGCACAGGCTTGACAATGATCTCCACTCCGGGCACGGTAATGTCTTCAATCAAACTAACCATACGCGCGCACTCTTCCGTGGAAATCCGCCCTGCCCTCCTGTCGGTAATCGTTCCGGATTCATCAACCGTACAAAAATTTCCTCTCGCAGCCACGTCCAGATCAGTCAGTTTGAGACCGATTCCTACGGCTTCCAGAACGCCACGTCCGATGACATATTTCAACGGATCGTAACCAAACAGGCCAAGATGACCAGGTCCGCTTCCCGGTGTCACACCTATTCCCACCGTATTGATAAGCCCCAATGAGCCTTCAACAGCCAAACGGTCCATGTTGGGGGTATATGCGGTCTCCAACTCCGTCAATCCTCCGGGGTCTTTCGGCAACCCGCCCAAACCGTCCAAAACCAGCATAACAATTTTTGTGTCACCCTGTTGTGACAATGACTTGGATAGATCAATATCAACCATGACTTTCTCCTTACAGATTCCTGGCCGGATAATTTACAACATCTAGACCGAATATGTTACAATTGTTAATATTATCGATGAAAAACATCGCATTAGTTGATTTGTTCCTGTTTCGGATTTCTCCGGATTCGCATTATAAACTGACCTTTATTTTCCTGACAGACAATTTTCTGATACCGATCCAAGGGATCAAATCTGTTTCATAATAGTATTGGGTTGTAAAACGATCCATGACCTCTTTTCATGCCCTGATTACACTCTGCCTTAATATTTGAGGTCAATCAACAAACAGGCGGTAAACCATAATTTCATTATACAACCTATCGACGAGATTTACACCAGAGGTCATCTGTGATATCAGCCTTTGTGGTGAATTTCCCGGGATAAAACGCAACTCACCTATTTTGAGTTATGAGAACATCAATTTATGAAAAACCTCTTATTGCTGTTTAAGCTGACGCGCCCCACACAATGGACAAAAAATGGTTTTGTTTTTATGCCGCTGGTTTTTAGTGGACGGCTTTTTATTTGGGAGGACGTTGCGCCGACCCTGTGGATGTTGGTGGCTTTCTGCCTGGGTTCATCAGCAGTCTATATTATTAACGATTACATGGATATGGATCAGGATAGGGTACATCCGCTCAAGAAAAACAGGCCCCTGGCCAGCGGGGCCATTCAACCCGGGTACGCCCTCATTCTCGCAGTAGCGCTCATAATCCTGATGTTTCTGGCGGGTATGATGGCTAAAGCCCCTTCCATGGGCATGCTTGCCCTGGGGATGTATATTGTCTTGCATACGCTCTATTCCTGGAAATTAAAAGATTTCGTAATCATTGACGTTCTGGTCATATCCGCCGGCTTCCTCCTGCGGGTTTTAGCCGGAACCTCTGTACTCATGGTGGGAATGTCAAGTTGGCTGGTTCTTTGCACTTTCTCAATTTCCATCTTCCTGGCTTTGGGTAAAAGAAGGCATGAGGTTGTCATGCTGTCCTGTGACGCCGCCTGCCACAGGCCTGTGCTGGAAAATTATTCCGTAACGCTGCTCGATCAACTTCTACAGGTTGTAACAACCGCCACTTTCATTTTCTACTGCCTATACTCGGTAAAAGGCCATCTCTCCGGCGGTCAGCAGTCCGAAAGCATGATGTATACTATTCCATTTGTGACATACGGGATTTTCCGATACATGTTCCTCATCTATCATAGAGAGGACGGAGGATCACCCTCAGCATTGCTCCTGACGGACCCTCCCCTTTTAATCTGCGTAATCCTGTGGTTAATTTCCTGTATTGGAATCCTCTATTTTTAGCCCCTGAATCGAGAGGTAGCCGGATGCTTAAAAAAACGCTCGTCTTCCTTTATTTTGTCACCCTGGCAGGACTGGGAATAATTATCGGTTGCTTCATTCACGGCCAGCGCGTCAATCAGACTACCCTGATGAGCGGTGTGGCTTTTGTCAGAGAACTTCCACATGGCGAACGCGTAGTAGGCTGGATTGAAACTACTGTTTTCTCTTATCAGGAACGTAAAAATTTAGAGACCTACAAGACAAAACATAAAGACAACATTCACATTGACCCTGAAGTAATTAAAAAACATAAAGAACTTTATCAAGATAGCCAGTCACAACAGAAATCTATACTTAATTATAATGATCCTGATAATATAAAATAAAAATTGCAACCATAGCTTGACAAAATATGAATCGCATGATAGCCGTCCTATCGAGGCTAACGTCCTGTTAGCAGTTTCTGCATCGCATTTTTTTTATTTATTGCATTTTAGGGAGCAACCATGAGAGTGGACAAATCCGCCCAAGAGATAGACCTATCGTCGATTCCAGGTGAATTTAGAGAGAATTACAGGTTTCTTAACGAACTCATTTCATGCAAGGAAAAGAATATATCGGCGGTCAAATGCCTGGATCAGTTTTTGGACGAGAGATTAAGCGCCCTTCGAGGTAAACTGAACAGAAGACAGATTAAAATTATTAAAGATTACCTGACTTATTGCGATGATGTAGATGAGTATGGCGATTATTGTGACCAGATGCCTGAACCTCCGGTTCCTGTCGAACTGGAGGCTTCGATCCGGATCAGGAAGAGATCCACATGGCTACCGTGGGAGGCGGAGGCGATTCGTAAAATAGAGCGCTGGCGCGCCGATCTGAAACTGATAACGGCGGCGTGGAGCGAGTGTCAGAGCACGTTAAGCGTTAAGCGCGTCGGAGTCGCCGGAAAAAAACTAAAAGGTTAGATCCGGAACTCCAGCAGCTATAATTGTCTACCACTCTCTATTACGAGCCGTTTGAATTTTGCGGCCATTTCAGTTGCGAACCCGTCTTGAGCCAATTCTTCAATGGTAAAACGATTCTTCGTTACCCAGTTCGGGTTTTCCCAGGTAGTTCCCGGAAGGTTTTGCTGTCTTGTGTCCAGAAAAATATCCTCCTGATTGACAAGTGCGACGGAGCATGGGGTATTGAACACAAATTTGAGGGCGGCGCTATGCAGGTCGTCTGTGGGGAAGGTTTCGATCCATGCCTGATGGGCTGTATGGTCCGGCAAAACCCCATCCCTAACCAGGCGCTCTATTATTTTGGCTTTGTGATTCTTACGTTCCTGTCTGGATTCCTCTGCGTCTTCCTGTCTGATCCGTCCTATTTCCAGACGCTTTTCAATATCCAATCCGGCCCAGAAACCCGCCAGGGTAGGCAAGTCATGGGTAGATAGCGAAACGAGGGCCCTGGGAGTGTAGTCGTAATA
>CAITZA010000185.1 GCA_903896745.1 uncultured Desulfomonile sp.
CTCCGTAATAAATACGCAGATCATCGCCCTTCAGAATCCAGCCACAGGGAAAAACTACATTTCCGACGTCGCCGCATCGTTCATAGGTCTCTTCAGGCCCAAATATCCATTGATCGGCACGACCTAGAACGCAAGTCGGATTCTCTCTATCCAGAAGAGCAAGTCCGACTCTGTAAATGTTCCCATTAACTGTCTCTCGCACGCCGTGATACATGATGAGCCAACCCTCAGAAGTTTCAAGTGGTGGTGGGGAGAGTCCAATCTTGTTGGTGTCCCACGATGGTTCTGACCTTGATTCCAGTACGACTTTGTGATCCCCCCAGTGTTTTAGATCAGGAGAAAAGGAAATCCAGATGTTTTTTCCAGCTACACCCATCGACGGGCTTGGCCTATGCAACATCGCATAACGGCCGTTGAACCTGACAGGGAATAAGGCAGCGTCTTTGTTCTCCGGGGGCATGGCTGGCCCAAGCCTCTGAAAACTTGTGAAGTCATTCGTTGTGGCAAGCGAGACGAGGGGTCCTACCTTTGAATAAGCAGTGTAGGCAATTAGCCATCGCCCAAGGTCGTCCATCCATGTGATTCTAGGGTCTTCTATTCCCCAAGTCTCTTCCGGACATTCTTCAGGTAGCGGAGAAAGCGTCGGTTGATTATCAATCAGCCAGTCAGATATTCCATTGGCGCTTCGTGCAGCGCACAAATGTGAAAATCCGCGCAGATCTTCCACTCTCACCAATAGCAGATACCGGTCATTCACCATTGTGGCCCCTGGATTAAACACGGAGTTGACACGATAGGGCCAGTCTCGATGAGTAAGTATGGGGTTTGCCTCACACCTTTTGAACAGTTCGCTATTTCGGGTATCCGAATTTTTTATCATGTTGGGAATTCCTTAGCTCAATGATTAGAACTCCAGGGGGAGATTTACCGCTCGCCCGGATTTAATGGATTGACGGGCCAACTCGTATGCTGCGTTGTACTGTTGGGCTACCACTTCCCAAGAAACTACCTCGTCGAGATATTTCTTGAGATTTTCTCCGAGTTGCATCCTGAGGTTCTCGTTACAGGCCATCAAGATTACCTGGTCTCTCAATCTTTCCTTGGTGGTAAAAAGCAATCCACCTTCGCTCTCGAGAGTTTGGGCGGTGAGTCCTTCCATTGGCGCCGTGGTGATATAGGGCTTATTCAGGGCAATTATTCGAGCCAGAGTTCCCGACTGTGTTTCGTCAGTAGAAGGCAAAACAATGAAGTCACAGATCGCCATAACTTTGTAATACTTGTCTCCTCGAGGAACGAACTCGAAATAATGGGCTAATCGCTTTTTTTCAAGGACCTTGAGTTGTTCGCGATAATAGTGATAATCAGCTAGGTGATTTGGGTCTCTCATCGCTCCTGCTGCCAGCAGATCCCAGTTTTGTCCTGACCTCTTTAGTATTTCCCCCTGAATATGTTCCCATATCGAAGTCAGGATATCCCATCGTTTGTTCGACTGTATCCATCCTACCATTCCTACGAGGTGTTCTCCCAAGTGAGGAACACTGTCTAAACCTAGTTCTTTCCTGAGAGCCTTGATGTCCTTGATTCCCCAACGTCGATCGGGTCTTGCGCCGTGAGGGACCACCATGACGTTTCTGGGGGTGGGCCAACCGCGGCCTACAAAATTCCACTCCAGGCGCCACTTCTGATAATGGCACTTGAACAATACAACCCTAGCATGTACGCACATCTGGTACACAAAATCCGCCTCAAAGTTCGTCATCCTACCATGGATAGTATGTGGCTCCACAATTGTGGGAAATTCGTTGATTGCTGTCAGAAGATCCAGAAAACCTTCGTTTCCATCTCCGACGCCTCTCGAGTCATGGTGTTCGTACAGACCATATTCATGTTCCAAGTGGACTGCGTATGGGCGCAAATGATATATCTCTCTGGCCACTGTTTTCCACCAGTCCCCTTTTGAGATGTCGATTATAGGAAACACGCCCTCCCCTTGGCCATCAGTATGGCTTATCACCAGTACTTCACGGTCTGGGTTGGCCTTCTTGATAAATTCCCTGGCTTCCTCAGCGAAGGTTGCGATTCCACACAGACGAGGAGGATAGCTTGAAACAATGACTATTGGGTCTAAATTGCCCATAAAAATACCTTTTTCAAATTCTGTTGGATGAGGGTGTCTCAACTAAATGATTGCTGAGACTAGTTCAGGACGAGATGTGAAGGCGCCTTGTCATCTGCCTGTCTGAATTTTTTGGGCTTTAAGTCCGGAAAGACCAAGCACAGCGAGAAGGTAGCAAACCACAGATTCCGCTCCCTGATTAGCGCTGATTCCATTAGAATCGATGCCGTCAGCTACCGAACCGTCGGAAAAATCGTATAGCGCCGCATTCAGTCTATTCCTGCCAAGGAACCAGTCGAAAGCCAGACGAGCCAGATCCAGATGCTTGTTCAATCCTGTTAGTTCTGAAGCAGCGATGTATGCTTCCACAAGATAACCAGCATCAATTGGTTGTTGCCCGAAGAGCGCTTTTTCTGCTCCTCTGGGATACCATCCTTCATTACCCACAAGCTCGAAATAGACGCCATTCCATTGTTCTTTGGTGAGAAAATCAAGCGATTCAAGGGCAACCTCCAGATATTCTTCATTCTGGGTTACCTGATAAGCGCGTAGCAATGCCTCCGGGATCTTGGCATTTCCGTAAGTTATCACTTCCTCGAACCAGCGCCAGTCATCACGGTGGTTAGTCTTGTAAGAGGCCACAAGATCGTCAGCAAACTGAACCAGAAGGCGCCTGAATTGGCTTGCCCCAACGAATTTTTGAAGAAGATGGTAAAGACCTATAATGGAATAAGCTTTGGCTCTTGGGGCCTGCATTTCGAACGTCTTGGGAACTGCTTTTGCCATCATGTTTTGTGCCAGGGCCCTGACCTGCTCTTTTGGGCCCCATCTCACAACTGTTCCTAGTCCCCAAAGAACCCTGCCTAAAGTGTCGTCGCTTCCCTGCTTATCCTGGAATCTTCGGTCGTATGACATAAAATTGTGGAAATGGCCTGTTTCAGTCTGCGAGTGATTCAAAAAGCTTACGTAGGTTCGAATTAAAGGAAGCACCTGCTCATCTTTTTCGTGATTGTAAAAAGTCATGAGGGCGGCAAGTCCCCGACCGACGTCATCGGCGCTGTAGCCATGATCACGGTTAGGTATGCCATAGCTCGCGTGTTGTAGAAGACCAACATCGTCTGACAGAGCGATTAAATGATCAAGTCTTATTTCTGGAAGGGTAATCAAAGGCAGCATCTTTTGCTTCCACGATGACCTAACTTCCAGATTTTTTCGTTCGCTCCTCATTTGCACAAACATTTCAACATATTGGCGACCAACTTCTCGCCACACCATTGTTCGTCCAAACTCATAGGCCGCTTTACGCATCTTGTTTCGCCGCATTGAATCGCCAATTAAGCCTTTTAATGCCTCGGCCATTCCCTTGGCATCCGCAAAATTTACCAACACCCCACGCGAATCAGAGAGCAATTCTTCAGCATACCAATAGGGCGTGGACACAACCGCCTTTCCCATCCCCACAGCGTATGCGAGCGTACCCGAAGTTATTTGCTCTTTGGCCAGATATGGAGTCAAATATATATCGCAACATGACATATATTCGGTCAGTTCCTGAAGATCTACAAACCTGTTATGGAAAACGACATTGTCCGCTATGTCAAGATCAATTGCCTTTCGTTCCAGCGACAAACGATACTGTTCACCAAGAGCTTTCTTGACTCCCGGATGAGTGGCGCCAAGAATTATATAGACGGTATCAGGGTATTTCTCCACCACCTCAGGTAAAGCATGCAGGGCAGTCTCAATGCCTTTGTTGGGACTGAGCAATCCGAAGGTGAGAAGCACCGTCAGTCCTTCCACGTTAAACTTTTCCTTATAGAAGTTGGAATCCACAAAGGGAACGTCATGAACGCCATGATGTATGACAGATATTTTGTCTTGAGGGACACCATATATCTCTTGCAGCATCATGGCCCCTTTTTGGCTCATTGTGACTAGTCGCTGGGAGAAATTGACGACATCCTCGAAAGCTTCCCTATAGTCTGCTGATGGGTTATCTAAAATAGTGTGGATTGTCGTTATGATAGGCTTTTTCAAATGTGAGAGCAGGACGGAAAGATATTTTCCGGCATCACCTCCAAAAATTCCAAATTCGTGCTGAAGGTTAACTATCTGTGCGGAAGAACCGTTGAGGTATTCTGCGGCTCGAGCATAATCACGAATGACGTTCTGTCTAATTTCAAACGTGACCTCTGGTGGATAATCATAGCCTTCTGGTCTATCAGTAATGGCGACTACGCGATATGGCTTGCCCCCCATCTCTTGAGCAATTGACGTGGCAAGGTCATTTGTAAACGTAGCTATTCCACATGTTCTCGGAACAAATGTTCCAACATACACCACATCCAGATCTGAAACCAATATTGGGTTTTCGAGTTTCATTATTGCCTCTCCAGTCCTCCCTGCACCTTAAAAACTGTGCCCGGACTATCCCCCAATTGCTGATTTGGTAAATGAATTCACCGTTCTTACTGGTGGTGATCAAAGATTCATTCATGCTGGAACATTCAGGATATAATGTCAAGCTCCCGATTGTTCCTGGATTATTTCAATGCCTTGTATTGATTTAAGAAAAGGTTATTAATATGAAATTTTTCCGCATTTATTCTTGCTTCATTCCAGACCGGAACACAGGGCCATATGCGGTCTTATATTGAGTAGGCAAAATCATTATTGTTCATGAGTGAGAGGATGGTAGACACCCTCACCCTTTTGTCAAAAACTACCGGCAATATTTTGAGGATAAACCTTGACCGATCGAAATTTGTCGAGACCAGAAGTGTCGCCAACCTCACGGCGAAAAGAAAGCGGTAAACAAATTTTACCGGATCTGCCTTGTTGGGTCCTTTCCAGAAGTCCGAATCCCAGTAGTGATGCAACTTTCTTAATATTGAATCAAAAGAATAGGCCGACCGGAGGACTTTTCTATATCCCTGTAACAGATCGTCAGGGGACATACGTGCGGGTCTGAAGACTACATGCTGTGTGTCATACTTGCTCCAGTCCCTATCTATAATCCTTCCCTCATTCTCGAGACGTTTGAACAACATAGTTCCCGGCAGTGGAGTTAGAATGTTTATGAGGGGCATGAGCAGGTTGGCTTCCTCGATAAACTCAATAAGTTCATCAAATGTACTTTGGGAGTCGCAGTCGTAACCAAGGATGAAAGAACTGTGAACCAGTATTCCGTGTGATTGTATCCTGTTGATTGCTTCCAAATATTCGTATCTCTGATTGACTCCTTTCTTCATGATATCAAGATTTTCCTGAGACAATGA
>CAITZA010000186.1 GCA_903896745.1 uncultured Desulfomonile sp.
AGACAAGACAAGACAAGACAAGACAAGACAAGACAAGACAAGACAAGACAAGACAAGACAAGACAAGACACTGTTGTTAATGTTTTCGCGATCCGGTTTCGGCGCCGTCGAACCACAGCGCAACAAAAAGACGGCGAGTATATCACGGATGATCCAATCCTGTCTTCATTACAAAACGGTTTCCGGTTCAACACGGGTGTTACAATCGAGAGTGTCCGGCAATTCAATGGAATGAGCCACGTTGACCTCTACGCCAATCCAACCATATGATTATTAGGTGGGGAATTAAAAAATTGCGTCCTTCGGGCAAGCGAATTCAGGTCAAAATTGGGGGTGAAGTATGAGAAAAATGGATACCGCTGTGAACATGTTGCGAAAATTAACGCCAAGAAATGTGTCAATACTGATTTTGCCGGTAATTGGGCTCTGGTTTTCATTCTCTGGTTATATTTTTGCGGCGGATAGTGTTCCGGAAAAAGTTTACAAGGTAGGCGTTAGCGAATGGACAGGCTATCCCGATAGCGTCAGGGGATTCAAGGACTCGATGACCAAGGGCGGTCTTATCGAAGGCCGCAATGTGGTTTATCTCTACAAGCCTGGTGGGATGGATCAATCCAATGGGCAAGAGATAGCCGCTTTTTTCAGGGATGCCGGTGTGGACCTTGTTTATTCCCTGACAACTCCAGGTACCCTAATCATGAAAAGATTCATCCCTGAAACTACGCCTATAGTATTTTCCATTGTCACCTATCCAGAGGATTCGGGCCTTATAGAATCAATTGAATATTCAGGCAACAATCTGGTCGGGACGAGCAATTACGTCGAGCTAGACCGATATTTCATGTTACTTCGGGCAGTTCTTCCCAATGCCAGGTCAATTGCCATTTTCAGAAAAAACAGGGAACCCAATTCAAAAATTCAGGCGGTGAACATGATTCGCCTAGCAAAACGTCAAGGAATAAGGATGATTGACACACCTGTGGAAACGTCACAGGAGGCGCGTGAAGCAGCGCTGAGACTGGCAGGCGAGGTAGACGTTTTCATGGCGACTACCGACACCCTCATGCAGAGTGGTGGAGAAAGGGCTCTCATTGAGGTTTCCCTAGACAAGAAAGTCCCCATCCTGAGTTCGAACAAGAATGGCATTGAGCAGGGTTCAACATTCGGAGTTGTAGCTGATTTGTACGTGCTTGGACAAATGTCGGGTGAGATGGCGGTCAGAATACTCAAGGAAAAAGTAAAACCGGAAAGTCTGCAATCGAGGATTCAGACCCCTCCGTTGACATTGATCAACAGAAAGAGCTCAGGATTGTTAGGAATTAGTATCCCGGAGAAAGGGCTTGAAAACGTGAAATATGTGGAATAAGCGATTGAGGGCATAATCATGAGAATCGCTCCAAAGATAGCGCTGTTGATGGGCGTATCAGTTGCCATCGTTATGAGCGCCGCTAGTTGGGTCGGCATACAACAGACCGAAAGATCGTTATATTCAGGGATTAACCAGTTGCTTCGTTCAAATCTTGATTTCTTGGCCGAAGAATTAAACGAAAAATCGCTGGGAACAAGGAGAACCGCTGAAATCATTGCACATGCTCCCTCCATTTTGCGGGCGCTATCGCTGGATGTGAGCGTTGGCCTCAATTCGGTTCTGAACCAAATACCGGAAGTGTATCCCTTCTTCAATTATGTAATGGTAGTTACCCTGGATGGAGATGTATTTGCTGTCAACACACTTGACAGCGATCGAAACAGGATTTCCAGTGAGGAACTTCTGGGTACAAATGTCAGAAATATATCGTCCCTCTCTTCTCTATTCAGCGAGTCCGCAACAGTAATTGGCAATCCAGGTCCGGATCCGTTTCTCCACCTGCTCGGCATCGAGGAGAGGATCAGTCAGTGGTTTGTGACGCCTGTTTTTAAGAACAGGAGTGCGATAGGCTGGGTAGCGTTTTCCTACAATTGGCAGGCCGAATTGGCGGCTCAGTTAACAGAATCGCGCAACAGGTTAGAATCACAAAGTAATCCTATTCTTGAACTCGCTCTATATAACACATCGGGTAAAATGGTTGTCAACTCAATGGCTTCAACACAGAGTATTCCTACCTCTGCCGACCAACTCAGACATGAAAAGCAGGTGACATTCGGGAAATCTGCCATGAAACTGGTGATAGTTAGCGACAGGTCAAAGCTAAATGAACCGGTTGCCCGAGCGAGGACGTTTGTAATAGGTATGGTGTTCGTGACAACGATTGTTCTGTTGGGCTCCGTATATTTAATACTTCAACGGACCGTTCTTTCGAAGGTCAAGGTTTTACAGGAGGGGTCTCACGCATTTGAGTCCGGAAATCTGGCGTATCGGTTGCCACCTATGGGTAATGACGAACTCGGACGTCTTGGCGAAACCTTCAACAATATGGGGCAGTCTCTGGAGAATGCAAGGCGTGGGCTTGAGCGGGCGGTTAGCGAGCGGACCGCCGAACTAAAAAGGAGCGAGGAACGCTGGCAATTTGCATTGGAGGGGGCAAGAGAGGGGGTATGGGATTGGAACGTAGAAACTAATGAGGTCTATTTTTCACCTCAGTGGAAGGCCATGCTGGGTTTTGAAGAACATGAAGTCG
>CAITZA010000187.1 GCA_903896745.1 uncultured Desulfomonile sp.
ACACCTGAACGATTGCAGACCGCATGCGCCGCATTTTGACCCAAGTAGATAAAGGCCAGGGTTTTTCAATAGAAAAATAAATGTATTGCTTTGGCAAGACCTATGGCGAACAAAATTGCCACCGTAAAATGAGGCAAAAATTCAAACAGATTTTGGGAGAAAGTTATGCCTCTGCCATGTCCGAGCCTGTAAATCATTACCCCCGTTCCGGCCAATCCCAATCCTATCAGCAATCTCTGCAAAAATAACGTCCAGTCCAGCGGAACAGTGATCACCATTTTTTGAAATATCTCAAAATGAAAGGTCTGCCACAACACTATGGGAAAATAGACGCCCAAATTGATGAGGTAATACAGGTGAAAAGCCATGAAACCGGTCATCACGAGGGGTAGCATTGCCAAACCATATTTGGCAAAATTGTCCGTCATGGTTTCACCAGAAATTCTGGAAGAGATATAAGCAGAAACCCCCAACAATGAATTCGCAGAAACAATCACCAAAGTGAAAAAGATGGTGAAAACGACCAGTTCAGGCGTATTTATAAGGTTTTGAGAGAACATGTCGTATAGAGAGGATTTTTTCAACAGATCGCTCATCAGCCCGCCAAACATGCTGATAACCAGGAATGCGGTCACTGCGCCCACCTGCTTCATTTCCCATATTTCTCTGCCGGGAACTCTGAGGTTAAGGTTTATCGCGCCGTGCGGGCAATTCTTGACGCAATTTCCACACATCTTGCAAAAACGGTTGCTACGCAGGGATGGAACCATTTGACCAAAAGGGCATCCTTCCCTGTCCCTGGCGCCCACGAAACACTCATTTGACACGCATTGGGATGCGCACACATTTCTGTCAGCCCTGAGCTCAAAGGCGGATACCTTGGCAAAAACCCCCATCATGCCACCTAACGGACATAAGTACCTACACCATGACTGTCGTTCGAAAATGACGGAAAACGCCACCGCCAATACAAAAATGGTCAGGAGCAAAAGACCGGTATTGAATGGGGAATTGCGAATGTCTGTTGCTGTTTCGAGCCAAATGATGAAAATTGCGGATACAAAAATTATCCAGTCACTTTTTTGTTTAAGAAAAGATGGAAAAGGTAAATCGAGAGAAATCACTTTTTTTGCCAGGTGGCCAACGCTTCCCATCGGGCACAGGGAACACCAGAAACGAGCCCAGAAAAAAGCTCCAAAAATCATGGTTGGCCAACCAACGGCCCAACTGAACAGGCCACCAACATTTTTTACAGGATCTGCAGGGCCAAGGAACAGCATTACCAGCAAGATAAAGAAAAATGGTACGGCTGCGCTTTGAAAAATGGCTGGGAACAGAGGGCTTTTCAAGGCGCCTCTAACCGATGGAAGTCGCATCAGGTTGATTTTTCCGTCACCCTCGATGCGTCTGAGGTCAAAGTATATATCCTGGGGTCTTAGAACTCCATCTTCTGCCAGGATTACGGCCCTCTTCAGCGTAGTAGCCAGTTCCCTGTCGTTTCCGGGCCAGGAATAGCTCACCAGAGTTTTGATGGTTTCCTTGGGTAGCTTGGTTACATCCTTATGAAGTTCCTGGCAGTATTTGTTTACGTAATATTGGACTAGCGCAGGTATTTCTTTCCTGCGTTTTCTGAGTGGCGGAACATCTATCGAATGTTTCATCAGCCAATGTAGCAGGGGATGCTTTTCGGCTGAGATTTCTGAAGCGTCTAGATTAGTGGTTCCAATAAGACGGGTATCGCAGTTTTGAAACGTATAAGCTCCCAGTTTCCTGAATTTGGTAGTTTTTAGTGTGTGCAAGAGGTGTTTCTGCATTACAGGGGTTAGCTGCTCTATGCCCCTGACGAGTAAGGTTCCTTCTTCCGTTAGTTCCAGGTATCCGGGGGTTTCTACCCTGACACCAGATTCACTCTTTTTTTCATAACCCAAAAAGAGCTTCATCTGATGCTCTGTGGGGTCAGGCGCATGATCCGGCAGCTCACAATAGTCTGACGCATGATCTGTTTCTGTAAGAGGACGCAACAAATCCAGAAACAGAAACACCCTCTTATGGTGTGAGCACATCTTGTACATGGCATGGGCCATAAATTCCTTGCCTACACCGGTTTCACCAGTGATAAGCACCGGCCAGGGTGAATTTGCAAGTTCATCCAGCTTGCGCCCAACCCGACGACGCACGGTTTCACTTACAAAATAGTCGGGAAACAGATGATCCTGCTGGCTTATAAGGTTTTGTAACGCCCTCTTTTTTCTAGTGTTCTTATAAACACTCTGGTCAAGCCTTATGACCTTGCGGGCCATATTTCGCAAAATACTGACAGAGAATTCAGGGTGAAATTTTAGGATTTCCTCAAATTGTTCGGACGGGAGTTCAAATACCTGACTTGGATCTCTTGAAATCACCTCCGAATTTAAAGGCGCCGGTCTGCCGGTAAGGTAGCTGACCTCACCTATGACGTCCCCCGGATAAATGGTTTCAACGGATATGTCTGCGCCATCCGTCTCGTGAAAAACAACATTTGCCCTTCCCGAGATGAGGAAACGAATCATGGAGCCGGAATCGCCCGGAGCTACTATAGAAGCTCCGGGGCCGTACTCTCTTACCACTCCCCGACTCCATATCAACTCTCTGAGCTCTACCGAACACTCTGGAAAGAGCTGGTCTTCAGCTGACGGCAACAGGTATTGTGGGGCGGGGCTTGGAATTTGCATTGTGGCTTATCAGGACAATAGAATCATAATATGTTAATCAAAAACCTTCCAGCGGACTGCGCAAAATATTTCGATTAACCACTGCGTCAAATCAGACTAGCATAAAAATGGCGCCAACTGGATGAAACTTAATAACTTTGAGACAATTATTCCAGAAAAAAAGTTGTCTAATCTCTGACGGCTGTCTCTATTTTTATGCCGTATTTTTCTATTTTTGCGAGCAAGGTTGGGCGAGACAACCCGAGAAGCTTTGCAGCCTGAGACCTGTTTCCTGCTGTCAGAGTGAGAGCCTCTGTCATCAGCATTCTAGCGAAATGGTCTATTATATCGCCAAATATTTTTTCGCCTCCGCCTCCTACGAGCGCTCTTCTTATCCACTGACGGATTGATTCATCTTCCGAGCCCTTATTGAAATCGATATCCGTTGTCTCAACCCTGATAGCCTGAGAAATTTCCTCACCGCTAATTGGGGCGCCCCGGCTGAAAATCAGGGCCTTTTGCATCGTATTGCCCAGTTCTCTGACATTTCCGGGCCACGAATAGCTTTCCATGACATTTTTGGCCTCTTCGGTGATTCCAGGACTATCTATTGCCATTTCCCGGGCATGTCGCTTCAAAAAGTAATCCGCCAGCATGGGTATGTCACCCTTGCGCTCCCGTAAGGGCGGTAATTGCAGTGTTACAACCTTTAATCTATAATAGAGATCCTCACGAAAACGTCCCTCGGCCAGGGCTGTTTCCAGGTCCCTGTTTGTAGCGGCAATAACCCGTACATCTACAGGAATTGGGGATCTACCACCAAGCCGCTCTATGCTTTTCTCCTGAAGCAGTCTGAGGATTTTTGCCTGTATACTGAAAGGCATGTCACCGATTTCGTCCAGAAATACAGTTCCACCATTAGCCTGTTCTATTTTTCCCATTCTTCGGTTTACCGCGCCGGTAAAAGCACCCTTCTCATAACCAAACAGCTCGCTTTCAAGTAAGGTCTCGGGTATCGCTACGCAGTTGATAACAAGAAATGGTTTGTCAGCCCGGACGCTATGCTGATAAATGGCGCGCGCTACCAATTCCTTGCCTGTCCCGGATTCCCCCCGGATCAGTATCGTCGCGCCCGTCGAAGCGACACGACCGATTTGCTTAAATACTTCCTGCATCGCCCGGCTTCTGCCAAATATGGCCTGAGTCGAGTCTTTCTCCGGGATTACGTCGATTTCTACCCTTGAACGCATGAATCTTCCAGCTTCCAGAGCCTTGTCGATCGTCGCCAGCATTTCCGGTATGTCAAAAGGCTTTAAGACATAGTCGTAAGCGCCCATCTTTGTGGCCTCTATTGCTGTATCAGTGTTCCCATAGGCGGTCATAACGATTACGGGGGCTTTAGGCTGAATTTCATGCATGTGCCTGAATGTTTCCAATCCATCCATGCCTGGAAGCCTTACATCCATGATCACCAGATCAGGTAGCTCATTCCTGAAAACCTCCAGTCCGGCTTCCCCGGTAGGGCATGTCCTGACATCGTGGCCTTCAGCCAATAGCAGTTTCTCAAAGCTGTGCCTTAACTGCGCATCGTCGTCTACTATCAATATATTTCCCAAATCTAAACTCCCGTCACAGGCAGAGTTATTATGAAGGTAGCTCCATGACCTTCATGAGACTCCAAACCAAGTTTGCCTCCATGCTCATCAACTATTCTGGTAGCAATGCTCAGACCTAATCCGGTTCCTTCTTCCTTGGTGCTGAAAAAGGGCTGGAACAGCTTTTCACTGATGGATGCAGGAACTCCAGGGCCATCATCACTGACTCTGATCACTATGTATTTTTGCGCCGAGTTTTTGGTTGGGGACTCCTCATGTATTACAATATGCCCACCATCAACTATGGCGTCGCAAGCGTTAACAATGAGATTGACAAAAACTTCCTTAAGTTGATCAGGGTCTGCCGAAATTTCCGGCAATCGACGAGTTCTCTCTATGCGCACTTTAACATCATAGGATTCTAATCTATGACGAAGCAACTGAACCGCCATATCGACTGCATCAGATGGGCTGATTTTTTGCATTTTGAGCTTGGGCGGCCTTGAAAACTCCAGGAAGTTTCCAACTATTGTATCAATATGTCTGATCTCTTCTGAAATTACTTCAAAATCTTCCTTTTGGCTATGGCTTAGCGCCAGGGAGCGTTCCATTGAAAAAAGACGCATCTTTACTGAGGTGAGTGGATTGCGAACGCTATGGGCGACACCGGCGGCCAACTTTCCAACAAGCGCCCATTTCTCAGCCTGTTCGAGGTGTTCTCGTGACCATTCAAGCTTTATCTTGGTTTGGTCAACGTCTGCAATCAGCGTCTCAAAAATTTCGCTCAGGGCTTTGACCTCATTTTCCTGAGGAACACCTGTCTTTCCCATGTTGGTAGCTAAAGCCAGTTGTCTGATAGGCCCCATGACCTGTTTGATCAGAATGTACGCCAGTAACAATCCCAAAACAAGGACTGTGAACAAACCAGCAAAAGCTGACGCATTAAGCAGCACAGCTCGGTCGCGAATCTTCTCCTGGGCTTGCGATATCCTGTCCGCGTAGGCGTTGTTAAACTGACGACATAAATCAATGATTTTGAAAAACTGAACACGGACATTCTTGTGAAGCCTGTAGCCATCGTCTCTGAAACCCCTCCTGTACAAATCTACAACCTCGTCTCTGGAGGCGCTGTACCGAATGTATAACGACTCTATATCATTAAGTATGTTACGTTCCTTTTCAGTAACCGCCCATTGTCTGGCGCGCCTCACCCACGTATCAAACTCCGTGTGGTGTTTGTCCAGTTCTACAAGCCACGCATCATCGGCGTCCTGAAAATAGTAGGTCACATATCCCTTTTGCATCACCAGGGCATTTTCCAGTTCCTGAGCGGCCCGCATTGCCGATACATCGGTCTCGAAAATGCCATTGATCAATCGGTCTATCATAAATGTGTAACCAATCGATATCATCGCCCCAGCGGCGGTAATTGTGACCAAAGCTGATAATGCAATTAGCAGACGGCTTTGAAGACTCATTTGTTTCCACATTTAAGTTCAAACCTCCACCCGTCCATGTGAAATAAGATTATTAAATTTATGTGATTTCAAATATTCTCTAAGCGCAAGCCATACGGAAAAAACCAAAAATCTAAAGATTACATCGCGCACAATAGAATAGTCACGTCCAATCACGGAATTACTTTCACCTGTTTTATTGTCCGAAGGTCAGAGTCATGAAAGCAGCCATTCAAGTCTTTAAAATAACTTAAAAAACAACATGTGTCGATACAATATTTGAACACAGCATGTCCAGAGTATTTACCCTAACCAATATAATACTGTGGTTTTTTATCAAACAATGTGGTTTAAAAACCACCATTGAATATTTATCATAAAAACTAGTG
>CAITZA010000188.1 GCA_903896745.1 uncultured Desulfomonile sp.
GTGGAGTTCATCCGTAACACGTTTCTTTTCCGTGACATCTTTAATGACCACGAGAATTTGATCCTTGCCTTTTAACCGAATGGCCCGCATGAAAACTTCTACATCAAATATCTTACCATCAGTCCGACGTTTGATTCTGTATTCAAGCTGTTTGATCTGACCGGCCAGGACCTCGTCCCATACTGAAGACAGATCGAAGGAGTTGTCCTCGGGACTATAATAAAAGTCAGCTTTAGCCGGCGAAGACTCCATAACAAGGCGGGTCATGTCTATCCCAAATAATTCAGTCGTCCTCTCATTGGCCTGGATGATTACCCCAGCTTTGTCATGAATCAACAATGCGTCCTGAACACCGTTGAACAAAGTCCCCATGGCTTCAACAGATTCTCTGTAATCTACTTCGGCTGTGATTTGCTGGGTAATGTTGAGACCAAAACCTACAAAACCGCAGACAGGAGGCGCCATTTTCTTCACCACTGTTCCCTCAATAACGACCCATTGGCCATCTCTGGTCAGGCCATGGGCATTACTGGTATGCGTAGCCCCGTCCGGTTTATCGCTTAATTCCTCATAAATTTTGGATATTCTCTCAAACTCCTGTGGAGGATAGAGTTTAGAAACGCTCTGGCCGACAACATCATCCCGACTAAATCCGGATTGATTTATGAATGTTTGATTGGCAAAGGTAAGGACCGTGTCTGGTCTCCACGCCGTAACTATCGCTGGAACACTATCCAGTATTTCCTGGAGAAAATCGGCTCTTTCACGAGATGAGTGGTTGAGCCGCTCCAGTTCGAGCACTTTTGCCTCAAGCTGGGAAACTTTCTCCATCAGGTCCTTGCGTTCTTCATCATTGTTCATTTCGGAAACCTGTAGATGATAATTTATGAATGTTTTATGGATTCAAAGTCTTGTCTAGTATTCTACATCAATCTTGATTTCCATGCCGAATACCGGGTCTATAGTTTTCCCTGGCCTTGTTCCAAAGCTGTTGGAAGAGTCCGAGCTCTTCCAGTTGGGAGTGGACCGATCGATACAGGCGTAACTAAACCATCCTCCCGGTTTCCATATCCCAAATGTGGCGTTAAGAGTGTATTTTTCCATCAGCTTCCATCCAAATCCCCAATCAAATTCGTACCCAAGGTCACTGTCAGGTATCGACGGCGAGGGATTGGAATAACTGTCAGCCTGCTGAAATTGCACCCGGCCGGTGAAGCGGTCAGGATCGGGTGTGGGAGAATATTCCGGCCGGATAAATCCTTGACCGTATCCATGGGAAACACGACTGGCGGTAAAACCCGTGGCAAAGATGTTAAGGTTTGCGGCCAGGGCATAGTCAATCCTCATTCCGAATATATTGGCGTCGGTCATATAGCCATGACGGCTATCCGGAGTGATGGAATAATTTCCAGAGCCGTAGGTATAGGACAATAACAAACTGTAAGTTCTGAACAGGGTCACATTTGACAAGCCGGTTGCCACATTCAATGCAGGGTAACCCTGCCTGTCTATCCTCACCCCATGTCTTCTGTCAAAACCCGGAATCAGGGACCACAGCAGACTTACCTTTGCGGGACCGGCGCAAACACCCCCTTCTACGGCTGTTCTCCAATGTTCCACATAACTCGGGGCAAAACGACTCTTCCCATCAGTATCTGCTGACAATGCAGAAAGCCATTTCTGACGATTGGTTATCTCATAGCCCCAGGCGGCTTCAGCATTCAGGAAGAACCTGCCATTAAAGTATTTGACATAAATAGCCCCGTCAGTAATCACTGTGTCCGTTGGGATTACCGCATACCGTCCAGTAGGCGCTGCGCCATCGGTTCCCTGATATGTAGCCGATTCAGGTCCAGTGTGGAATTTCCATACCCTTCCGCCGAGGCCTGCTGAGATTGGGCCTGACTCGAAAGTCATGCCGGTACCGAGGTCATACTGACGACCTGCGTTCTTGTCCGACAAAGTATAGTAGTAGGGGCTTCCCAGAATCCATGGAGCAGTAAACAGTCCAAAACGAAACGGACCATAACTGGTCATCAGCAGCAATCCAAGGGCGTCGGCGTTATCTACAGCGTCAAACATCACGCCCATGCCGAATGGAGCAGGTCTCTTGCCGAACACAACTATGCCCCAGGGAGTTTGTAATGAAGCCCACAGAGTCTCCCAGTACCCTGGTGAGAAAGATCTTTGAACACCCGGAGCCATGCCTTCGGGGTATTCAGACCTCACCATTGAGCCTCGACTGTTCGCCGCATAAGGGGTCTCCCACGAGCCTATCCTGTAGGAGCCTCTTATCCTGAGCGCTTCATTAATCCGGATTTCGGGATAAATGGTCATGTAAAATGTCGCCAGCGCCTGATCCGAGCCAGACGACAATTCGCCATAATCCCTGTAGGTAGGAGCGGTAGAATTATTCTGTATCAACCATTCCATTCCTGTCGGCATGGACTGCATCTCATGGCCGAGCCACCCGTTCATGGAGGCTGCGCTCCCAATGGCGCCTCCATAACCATCAGGTCCGGGCCCGCTGGGGTCAGTGTCAAAAGGCCCGAAAAATCCCTGAGACCCCAGTTGTGAAAAGGAAGTGTATTTCCATGTCATGATTCCGTTCATGGAAAATTCCCAGGCCTGGCATGGACCAACGTTAATCGCAGACACAATGAACACAACGACACAAAGTAGTCTAGAAATAGACACGGTTTACTCCGTTAGCGCCCATTCGATGCTTACTAAACAAATATTTTCAACTTAAGGGGTTGATGTCGCACAAGATAACCAGAATTTGCCACAAAATCCATCAAAAATCCGGAATCAGGGAAAACAATTTATAGGCATGCCAAATATCCAATGATTGCGTGCTTTGAACATCGTTCATCCTTAACCCTTCGAACAAGTTGTGCTAGGTTGAAAAAAATGGACACCAATGTTTAACATAAGAGAGAGACGGAGGTGTCAAAATGGAAAAGAGAAAGTTACCTTATCACAAGTATTCCAAAGAGTTTCGCGAAGA
>CAITZA010000189.1 GCA_903896745.1 uncultured Desulfomonile sp.
GACAGCGCAAAAAAGTTGCTGTCATGTGTAACATGCTGAAATACCTATGAATGACAGCATGACAGCAAAAATGCCTGCAAAACTTATCCAAAAATACATTTATGTACTGGGGACATCCCTGGCCTTGTATTGTTATCCGGGACTTTGTCCTGTCTTCCCAGACTCGATCGGGAATCCATGATTTAGGAATTACCGTTCTCTCTGAAATTACGAGTGGCCCTGATTTACCGACATGAATTGTCAAAACATTACATGACCGGGGGCTGTCATACGTCTGTAGTAAGCACAGGCAAAACGCCGGGGCTAGTAGAGCCCGCCAATAACAGTAGAGCCGGCCTCCGTGCCGGCTGATTAATAATCGAACGCACCGGCTGCACGATTAGTGACCTCGATACTCCAGCGTGACGAGTATCTTTCAATGGTCTGATCTGTCTTCCCATTGATGTCAGTGTCAAAGAACACTACCGAACTGTTGTGTTTAGACGGATCATCACACAAGACTATGGAAACAGCCTCCTGACCTGCGCTGTGATACCAAAGGGCCACGAACGAGTTTGCTCTACTTGCTCCAAAGCTAATTCCGGCTTTTTCCAATAAGAAAGGCGCCCTGGTTTTACTTAGGCCTTAGGTGGACACCAGAGTCGCGCTTCGTATGGCAGACAAAACATCCTGTCACTGACGCCGGACAAACGTACCACTAGACCTATAATGACAAAACAGAAACCCGATTCCGGTCAGTTTGGACTGCTTTTGAGCCGAACCGTCGTGCTGCCAAGCGGCTCCACAGATACTCTTACCACTGCGCTTATTGAGTGTGTCATCAATGACCACTTGTATATCTTCCCCCCGAGCCTTGAGTGTATCGACCAAGACTCTGAAAAGACAGGAAGATACCAGATCACCGCTCCATCTACCTATTCCATGGAATCGGTAGATACTGGCACAGCGCTACGAGACATGAAGCTTCACAGTAAGAATCACCTGGTTCACCGTATGCTTTCCTACAGTCAGAGCCCATCCGGTCAACAGGGCAGGGAACATTGTGTAACTCGGAGCGCTGAAGCATTTTATAAAACCGATCTCGCCAATCCCGAAAGGACATGGCATTTTTTTTCAGGTTGGCGTTCCTTCTTCCCATAGTTTTTTTGTTCAAAAAACGGATTCTCGCGGAGCGCCTTCTTTTTCAACAAATATCTACATCCGCCCCTGTTATTTCTGGGGGAAAGGCTAACCTATAGATATTTATAATAGTAGAATAAACGACACGAAATGGTTCCTGAGAAATGGCCTGTCCCATAGGCTTTTTCAACCGAGACCCCGCCCCCGTTTTGTCAAATTTTTTTTATCCATGTTTTCGGAGTTAGGATTCCTGGATCATGCTACGACAAATTTTTATAAAATTTCAGGCCGATTTTTAATCGATGGCAACGCCGCATTTCGGAGGTTTCAATGAATCAAAATGATTCTAAAGTCCATATCTGGCAAACGGGCTTCCAAAATCCAGGCGTCGGGCCTAATCAGCACACGACTACAAATCTGAGGGCATGAAAAAATGGACACAAAGACGGGTTAAAGGTTAATCATTCAACAGGGGGCCGCATTTTTCAAACGCCACCCTCTGCTAATTTACTCCTCCTTTCGCAAAAGAGGTATCCATACGTTCCTTCTTAGTCTATTATAAACGAGGCAATACAGAGCCTCGACTCATGTTTGAGGCTTTGCAACCAGGATCCGCCCCATCGTAATCTTGACGGCAAGACCCCTTCTCAAGTCTAACGCGGCGCCTTGCCCAACAGAGAGCAAAGTAATGAATAAGCAACCTGCGCCTAAGAGACTCTCGCCGCTTCGCCAAACTATTAGACCATTCCTGACGTTGTTCTTGGCGGCGTGCCTTTGGTCCGGATGTTTCACCGTCAGTGACGCCGGCGGGGAAGACTCTAAGTCCTTGATTCGGGTTGGTAGCGAAGTAGAATTTCCGCCGTTCTCTCTTGTCGATGAGGCCGGTAAACCTGCGGGCTTTTCCGTAGACCTCATCAAGGCCATTGCTGACGCAGCCGGATTGTCCATTGTCTTCGAAACCGGGGAATGGGACAAGGTATGGAATGGCTTGGTTTCCGGTAAGCTCGACGTGTTGCCAATCGTGGCGAAATCAACTGAGCGGATGCGCCTTGTGGATTTCGGTCTTCCTCACACCGAGACGTTCGACGCATTCTTTGTTCGCGAAGATAGTCCCCAGATTAAAAGCATCGAAGCAGCACGGGGAAAAAAGATTGTGGCCATGCGATCTGACGCAGCCCACCACGAGCTACAGGAAAGAAACTTCCAAGGAGAACTGACGCTTGTAGACACGATACCGGAAGGACTGTCCATGGTGGCTGGCGGTAAAGGTGACGCATTTCTGTGTTCGAAGCTGATCGGAGTCTTGCTAATCAAGAAGCATGGAATACCAGGTTTGACTGCAGGCCCCTTCATTCCTGACTACAAGCGTGTTTTTTCGCTCGGTATAAGAAAGGGAGCGGACGAACTGAGAGAAAAACTCAACCAAGGGCTGTTAATCGTTTACGCCAACGGTGAGTACCGCAGGATTTACGAAAAATGGCTTTCAGTTGACGATCCGTGGCTGAGGTACCGCAAATACCTCCTGCCCGCTTTTCTTGTCGCTGCCGCTCTTGCTTTTCTGACTATACTAGGACTGGTGATTCTCAGACGACTGGTGAAGAAACGGACGAAGGAACTGGACACAAAGAACCAGGAACTGGTGAAAGAGATTGTGGAGCGAGAGCGTGTAGAGGAGGAACTGCTAAGGCATAGGCAAGGTCTCGAGGGAATGATACAGGATCGCACACAGGTATTGAAGGACAGAGAGGCTCGCCTTCGCAGCTATTTTGAGTTTCCCTTGGCTGGCATTGCAATCACGTCATTAGATAAGGGCTGGTTAGAGGTAAATCCGGCTTTATGCGACATGCTCGGTTATTCCCAGGAGGAACTGAGTGATATGACGTGGGCTGAACTGACTCATCCGGGGGATCTGGACGCTGACGTGGCTCAATTTGAAAGGGTGTTGGCGGGAGAAATAGATGCCTACTCCATGGAGAAACGTTTCGTACGCAAGAACGGAGAGGTTCTCTGGACCGCTCTATCAGTGAGCTGTGTCCGTAAACCGGACGGATGTGTAAACTATACCGTAGCGCTGTTCCAAGACATTAGTGATCGAAAGCGATTGGAGGAGGAGCGGTTGTATTTACAACATAAACTTCTCCATGCGCAGAAGTTAGAGAGCCTGGCAGTTATGGCGGGAGGAATCGCACACGATTTTAACAATCTGCTACAGGCGGTTTCGGGTAATTTGGAACTCGCTCTTGATGACCTCCCCCCTGAATCTGACACAGCAAAAAAAATAATGAATGCCATCAAGGCGTCTGAACGGTCCGCGGAACTGTCAACCCAGATGTTGATCTACTCAGGAAGCGGTTTATATATATCCAAAGATATTCACCTCGATGAGTTGTTGAACAAAATGACTGGCGAACTGCAATCTAGTGTCCCCCCAAATGCCATCCTCAGCCTTGATATTGACGAGGCGCTTCCGCTAATTAAGGGGGAACCGGATCAAATAGAGCGTTTGATCAGGAATATCGTTATGAACGCCTCTGAGGCAATTGGAGAAAATGACGGGGAGATTAAACTTTCAAGCGGTGTCATGGATTGCGATGAGGTGTTTCTAAGCGCCAGTAGAGTTGAAATAAAGCCGGAGCCTGGCCGGTTTGTGTTCGTGGAGATTTCTGACACCGGTCCAGGCATGGATGCTGATACGCTGCCCAAGCTGTTTGATCCGTTCTTCACTACCAAGTTCTGGGGGCGTGGTCTTGGCATGGCAGAAGTGCTTGGGATAATAAAGGGGCACCATGGAGCCATAACAGTTGATAGCGAGGTTTCAAAAGGGACCACTATTCGGGTCTTGTTCCCCGTCCATGAGAATATTTTAGAGTCTCCCGCTCTTACAACGATTGGAGTTGGGACTGAACCACCAGCACTGGACACCGTTCCGAGACGAAAGACTATTCTAGTCATTGAGGATGAGGAATTGGTTCTAGATCTTGTCCTTATCCGTCTGAAGTCTCTTGGTTACGATACAATCTCCGCCACTGACGGGTATGAAGGAGTCCTTGTCTTTAAAGAGAGAATGAATGCGATAGATTTGGTATTACTGGACTTCGCAATGCCGCGAATGAATGGCACAGAAGCTTTCGAGGAACTCATAAAGATCAAGCCTGATGTAAAGGTAATACTCAGTAGCGGATACGCTGAGGATGATGTGATGCGGAATTTCCCTGATCGACGTCCTGCAGGTGTTTTGCATAAGCCCCACAGAATGGAAGACCTTAGAGCTGAGCTTGAGCGACTGCTAGGGGGCGCCGAAGCTAACGCTTCCACTGAAAACAGGCGCACGATGGAAGGATCTTTCGGATAGATTTCCGAGTCCGGCTACCTGGTGGAGAAGGCTCAAACGATTGGAAGAAGAAGGGATTTGGTTTAATATATGCCTTAGCTAGTCATCGCTGACATGGGATACGACAGTGATACTCTCGGGCAAAGGCTCAAGAGACGTGGGACAACCCTTCTGTGTCCTTACAGGAAGAATAGTAATAACAAAAGGAAGCAAGACCGCAGAATGCGAGACAGGTATGTCACGAAGTATACAGTGGAACGCACATTCGCCTGGTTTGGCTGTTTTCGACGGTTCATCGTTAGATATGGGAATCATGTCGGAGTATACGCGGCATTCTCATCATATAGCTTGCTTACTGATAACCATTAGGCGCCTATGGTTTTTGAAACCACTTCTAGTGTCATCCCCGACTTGATCGGGGATCCATGATTTCAGAATTCCGGTTGTCACCGGAATTACAAGTGGCCCTCATATACCGACATGAATTGTCAAAACATTACATAACCGGGCGCTGTCATACGTCTGCAGTAAGCTCAGATCAAACGCCCGGCA
>CAITZA010000190.1 GCA_903896745.1 uncultured Desulfomonile sp.
CCTTTATGGAGAAGGAGACAGGCCCACAAAATTCGGGAAAGGCCTTTTTATGGGAATGGCTTATGTTTTTGGCGCCGGTAGCATAATCACACTTCTTGGATCAGCTCGATCAATTGTTGCTCTAGGTTTTTTCAAGGAAATGGTTGGTGTGGATACGCCGTTTTACGAGTTGACGCTCTATATGGCGCCAGTCGGAGTGATAATGGTGCTCCTCCTGTGGGTCTTTTTCATGGTATTTCTTAAACCGGAAAAGGCTGTCATTCCTGGCCTGAGGGAACGTGTGCAGGAGCTTAGTGAAAATTTGGGTCCAATCTCTCGCAAGGAAATTCTCGCGCTGGTTATCATTTTTGGCGCCATTGTCACCATGTCGCTGCAAGTAATGATTCCTTCTTTGCAGAAGTTGGATAAAACGGCCATCATCCTGATTTCAACCATACTTTTTTTTGTGGTCAAAATATTGGATATAGAGGATCTCGAGTTAATTCCGTGGAACATTGTGCTTCTATTCTCCGGGGCAATGAGCATTGGTTTTTGTCTTTGGGAAACAGAGGCAGCGAAATGGATGGCTGTTAACTGGCTCGCAATGTTTCAAAAATCCCATTGGCTGCTCTTCGTCCTCAGTATTGCATTTTTCGTAATGATCATGACCAATTTCATCATGAACGTTGCAGCGATAGCCATATCGTTGCCGGTTGCCCTGGTAATTGCCGGTTATCTGGGAGTATCGTCTTACGTCGTAATGTATGCTGCGCTTGTTACCGCCGGTATGCCGTTCCTGCTTCTTGTTGGAGCTGCGCCAAACGCAATAGCCTATGATTCAAAGCAGTTTACCAGCGGTGAGTTTCTCATGTATGGAGTGCCCGCAAGCATCATACTCATGGCGGTGGTTGCGTTCGCCATACTGGTCATCTGGCCCCTGCTCGGCATGCCTATTACCGTCCCAAAGGCGATGTAGGAACTATGTCAGGCAAAGAAGCTATGTTTCGGAGAATGATCTAATGAATAGAGTTGTTATTCTTATTTCAACTTTTTGCGCCGTGGTCTTGCTCGCATCCGGGTCTACCTGGGCAGCGAGTCCATCCCAAAGTTCAAACCTGTTTGTCATCGAAGGCAAGGTGCTCGACGCCACCGGTCATCCGGTTGAAGACGCCAAGTTAATGCCCTATTTTAATGGCAAACCATTCATTCCCAATACAGGCAAGGCTCATTCCGACAAAGAATTCAGCACAGCCAAGAATGGCCTTTTCCAAATCGAAATACCAGTAAACAAGGATGCCATGGACAAGGGGACATGGGCTGTAAAGGTTACACGGCCCAGCTTTCGCCCATCCGAACTATTGTCATTGAAGAAAATTCATGATGAAGGGTTGGATGATAAGGGTAATCAGCGATGGGTATCCAATACTACCGTGACTCTTGAAAGAACAAAGGGGACTGCGTTCTGGATTGCTCTCGCCGTGTTTATAGCTGTTTATGTCCTGATTGCCTTTGAAATTCTTCATAGAACCCTGGCTGCGACTCTCGGAGCCGCCACGATCCTGCTTATTACTCATACGCTGGGCACATTTGATGATGGTTTCAAACTCCTGACGTGGGAACAGGCCCTGAATACGGTTGACTGGAATGTTGTCTTCCTGTTGATGGGCATGATGATCATAGTTGGGGTGCTCAAGCTATCTGGGGTTTTTCAGTGGCTGGCGTATAAATCGTTTCAGGTGGCCAAAGGCAAGATTTACCTACTTTCGGCCGCCCTTTGCATTGTGACCGCAGTCACCAGCGCTTTTCTGGACAACGTTACCACAATGTTACTGCTAACTCCCGTGACGATGGAAATTGCGCTGGTGCTCGGGGTTTCGCCTTTTGTTTTCCTGATGCCCGAAATTCTGGCGTCCAACTTCGGTGGAACCGCAACGTTGATTGGAGATCCGCCCAATATTATGATCGGATCGTACGCCGGTCTTACTTTCAATGATTTTGTGCTCAATCTCACTCCGGTAGTGGTAATTGTATTGATCGCGCAACTCATTTACAACAAGCTTGTTTACGGAAAAGTGTATGAAAAAGCCAAAGTGGACGACGTTCCAAAGCTACTGACTTTTCTCAAGGAAAAATACAGGATAAACGACTATCGTATACTCAAGATTGGTGGCGCCGTTTTGCTTGGCGTTATTGCGCTGTTCATCCTTCACGGCAAGTTTCACATGGAAGTAAGCGTGGCGGCTCTTTTTGGGGCAGCGCTTATCATCCTTCTGACCGGAACGGATATTGTGGAATTACTGGAGAAGGAGGTCGAATGGCCTTCTCTGGTGTTTTTTATAATGTTATTCATTGTGGTCGGAGGCGCAGAACAGACTGGAATCCTTCAGGCCATAGCGGATTGGATACTAGGCGTTTGCCAGGGAAACCTGGTTGTCGCCATCCTGATAATACTGTGGGTTTCAGGAATAGCCTCGGCCATAGTTGACAACATCCCCTACACTGCTACCATGCTTCCGATTGTGGCATTCCTCAATACCACTATACCTGGCGCCGAGAGTGGAGTTCTGTGGTGGGCGTTGGCCCTTGGCGCATGTTTCGGTGGAAACGGCACTATCATTGGGGCCTCCGCAAACGTTGTAACTACAGGCATAGCCGAGAAAGCGGGACACAAGATATCGTTTGGTTCCTTTTGCCTTCAGGCGGCTCCGATCACTCTGATCAGTTTAGTTATATCTTCGGTGTTCCTGTTGATCAGGTACTAGCTAATACTGTTTTTGCTTGCCGGGTAAGCATAACAATAATAGATTAGTAGTAATTCAAACATATTCATGAGGATACAGGGTCTAAAGAGCCGCTTCCTCATGAATTTCCAATCATGTCAGTAAACCCGTCTTATTAGGAGATGATAATATGTCAACAGCCAGAGTGCTCTTGGTCGATGATGAGGCCCCGTTTATAGATACCCTGTCCAAACGCCTCGTAAAACGCGGCTTGACTGTTTCTACGGCAAACAGTGGCCCTGAGGCGTTGCAGAAACTAGGGCTGGGAGAATCCTATGATGTAATAATTCTGGATGTTAAAATGCCGGGAATGGATGGCATCGAAACCCTGAAAGCCATAAAAAATGTTAATCCCCTGGTAGAGGTAATCATGCTGACCGGTCACGCGACCGTGGGATCAGCCATAGATGGCATGAAACTCGGGGCTTTGGATTATCTGATGAAACCGTGTGACCTGGACCTGCTCCTGGCCAAGGTTCAGGAAGCCAAAATGAAGAAGCTCAAACAGGAAGAGCGGATAAACGAAGCCAGAGCTCTTCACATTGCGCTTCGTCGTGGTGACTAGCAGGAAGCCTGGTTTCCCAAACGCGATTAAAGCTCATCCAGTTGACAAGCGTTGCCTTTTCAATTGGATGAGCTTTTTCAATTTCTTATTTTCGGGCCCTGACGCCGGAATTTACCGACCTGTCTAGTGGCGTCTTCGCTTGTTTGCCATAGCTCTCTTGGGATAAACTATGATTCTTCTCATTGGCCCTTCGCCGTAACTTTTTGTATAGACCTCCCTGTCTTCCGCAAGAATCAGATGCACAAGGCGACGCTCGCTGGCCGGCATGGGGTTGAAAGAAACCGGCTTGAGGGATTTCTTGGCCTTCCGGCTCATTTTGAGCGCTATCTCTTTTAGGGTTTCCTGCTTCCTGCGGCGATAGTCTTCCGTATCTATTACGACTTCCACCTTTTCTTCCGCCGAATTATCCCTATTGAGTATCTTGTTCATCAAGTGTTGCAAGGAGTCAAGGGTTTGGCCTCTTTTTCCTATCAGAAGGCCGGATTTGTCACCCTGAATATCCAGGTGTATAGCGCCGTCACGAACCTTACCCTTTACCTCGACTTCGACCGGTATGCGGTCCAGGATCTGCTGAAGGATTTCGCAGGCACGTTCGAGATCGGGATGATGCTCATCGACAACATCACATGGTTCATCAAAATCTTCGGATTGCAACGACGTCGTTTCGATGGACGGCTCGATATTTTCAGACTGGGAGCGCATGGGCATTTCCGGCTCCGGATTGTCATCCACCGTCAGAACCTCTTTAAGGATATCCCTTTTTCTGACCCGGATCCTTGCGTCCCGTTGTCCCACAATACCGAGAAAACCCCTGGTGCTTTCAGCAATTACCTCTACCTCGAGTAACGCCTCTTCCATCTCGAGCTCAGTGCATGCTTTTGCAATTGCTTCCTTGACGTTCTTACCTGTAAATTCAAAATAACTCATCTGTTTGATCACCTTTTCGGGCTAGGGCAACCGGTTGGTAATGACTTGCTGAGCTATGGAAAGGATATTGCTCACCAACCAGTAAAGGACCAAACCCGATGGAAAACTCAGGAACATGTAAGTAAAAATCACCGGCATGAGAAGCATCATTTTTTTCTGCATCGGATCTCCGGCGGACGGAGTCATCCACTGCTGCAAGACCATTGTTGCGCCCATGAGTATAGGGGTCACGTAATATGGATCAGGCGCCGCCAGGTCGTTTATGCATAGGAATATTGATGGATAGCAGACAAAGGATGCCTGTCTGAGTTCGATTGCGTAAGACAGGGCCTGATACAGGGCAATAAATACCGGGATCTGAAGAAACATCGGCCAGCAGGAGCCGAGTGGGTTGACTTTCTGTTCCCTAAACAACTCCATCGTAGCCTTGTTCAAAGCCGACTTATCATCCTTGTACTTTTCCTTCAATTTTGCAATTTGTGGCTGAATATCCTGCATTCGTTTCATTGACTTCATGCTTTTATGGGTCAATGGAATGAACAGAATCTTAATCAGAATCGTCAGGATGATAATATCAATACCATAGTTATTTGTTCCCGGAATCCTGATTCCGGCAATATCGAAACCGGAATTACAGAATCTCAGAAACTTCATCAAATATTCGGCCATCACATTCAATACAGCGTAATTACTGTAGAACATGGCTCTGGACAGGTTGTCGCCCGCTGCCTGGAGAGCTTGACTTTCCTTAGGTCCCAGATAGAGCCCAACTTTGGTCTCAACCGCCTGTGATGGTGGCAGATCAATAGACCCATACCTGATCAGTATCTCGGCCAGATTATCTTTCGTGGGCTTGAGAAGCGTCACCTTGCTGGCTGGCTTCTGACCAAAAGACAACGCCTTCAGGAAGTAAACCTCCCCTAACCCGGCCCATTCCACCTGACCCGATAATTCTTCATCACCCTTAATATCTTTAAAATAGTAGTCTTTCAAGGAACCGTTGAGAAGAATTTCCGCGCTGTTCCACGCAAACTGTTGGGAATCATCAAAGAAACTCTTCTTAAGAGGAAATGTGACAAGGTAGTTTCGGCCCTGGTCAGTCGTATTGGTAATTGAGAAAATGACATCAATAGCAAAGGTGTCAGCTTTAAAAACGTAGGTTTTTGAAATGGACAGACCGCTGGGCGCTAAAGCTTTTAGCGTGACACTTCTTTTGTCAGTAGATGATTTCAATGAATATTCAGTCTGATCACCGTCTATGGTGTAAGCCAGAGTGTTATCCGTGAAAACCTCATTTGCGCGGGTCAAACGTATGGACACGCCCGAGGTATCTGGCCCCTCCGGTGGGTAGAGATTAACCAGATCATCAGAGGTAGCGCTGGTCTTGTAATTCTTCAGCCTGAATGACACGATTCTGCCTCCAACAGAAGACAAAACCGCCTCATAGATGGGCGAATCGACCTTTATCCTGGTTTCTTTAACAGGCTTGGAATCAACCGGCGCCTGAGGAGTTGTTTCAACTACTGAGGCAGAATCCCTAACCGAAGGCTCAGGTTTGTCAATGGATTCATCTCTTGCGCGAGCTACAGCCGGTTTTTCCGGTTTTGAAACGACTTCTCCGGTAGTGGTGGGCTGCGTAGCGGGAGGCGGCGAATACGGCTGAATAAAATACTGAAAGCCTACAATAATTAGCACTGACAAAACTATTGCCAAGATAAGATTTCTGTCCATCGTTACCTTTCTCGCTTAGGACATAGGATCAGTTGATTCATGAGAGAAAGAATCCACAGCTATTCGTGTAATCAGGGCACAGGATCGAAACCTCCCGGACCATAAGGCCTACATCTGAATAACCTTCTAGCCGCCAGCATTGATCCCCTGAGGGGGCCATGAACCTTAACGGCTTCTAGCGCATATTCTGAGCATGTGGGATGGAATCGGCAGGCTGAGGGAAAGACTGGAGAAAGAAAAACCTGGTAAAACCGTAAGAATCCGATAAGAAGATGCTTCATGAAGAAAGAAGATTTCACGTGAAAACACTGTTGAGCTCTTGGATTAGGGCTTCTGATTCAAGAGAGCCTGCGCCTGTTTTGGCGATTATGACCAAATCCATGTTGGGAGGTAACAGTTGCCGATTCAATCTAAAATATTCCCTCAGTCGCCTCTTGATCAGATTCCTCACACAGGCGTTCCCAGCCCTTTTGCCGACCACCAGGCCCAGACGAACACGGCCAAACGTGTTTGGAAGCGCTCTGATCTTAAAGTGTGGAGTCTGGCGCGTCGTCCCCCTGCGCATCACGACCCCAAATTCAGCGGATTTTCTGACTCTGTCCCGCCTGGTAAATCTATATCTGGGCAGCTCAGACAGACAACTGTTTCCTACCCTTGGCTCTGCGGCGCTTGAGCACAAGCTGTCCACCACGGGTTCGCATACGCACCCTGAAGCCATGGGTTCTTTTCCTGGATAAGTTACTGGGTTGATACGTTCTCTTCACTCTAAATCCCTACCCTTTCCGGTTTATCTCTAAAAGAGACATCTAAACAAATCCAGACTACTAAGTCAAGCCATTTCAATATTTGCAATAACAGATTTGGCGCTCAGTCGCCGGCATGGGAAAATAATAATCGTAGTTTTTTTCACACAGGGAAATTATTTCCCACATCGCCCAACATTACACCTTCAAAGCTTCGGTTTCACAGGCGGCGCGTCACGATCAAAAACGCCCGATGGGCCTTTATTAATGGGCCACAAGAAAAAGGCAAAAAAAAAGCCCTTCGAAAAGGGCGTGAAAGGTATGGTTTTGTGTTTATTTTCTTGCCTTTTTATGGTGCAATTGTGGCGCCACATCTCCAAACGACCCAGCTTTTTCACATATTACTTAATATTATATATGATACAAGATTATTACACATGTTATTTAATCCATATTATAGCTTAAAGTAATTTCTTTTAATGCAATATATAGTTTTTGTTTGCAATTATCCGAATTACATGATAATTACGCCACAACCTTAATGGCGGAGGTTCTGCGGTGGGATATCATTTTATACTCGTTATAGCTCAGGCGGCTACGCTGGCGGCCTTCATGATACTCTGGCGATTGTGGATCAGGAAAAAATTGACCGCTTCGTTTCTTATAGAGGATGAAGACAGGATACTTTTTCCATTCAAATACTTCTCGTGGATACTCTTGGCCGTAGTTTTGGTGACGTCGCTTGCCCAGATTCATTTCATCTGGATATCGACGAAAACGGAAAAGGACCTGGCCTCCCTGAAAAACGTGTACAAGATGGCCGAGAAGCATGGTCAAAGCGTTGAAGAGACTAAGATTCTGGTAGAAAAATTAGGTCGCGAGCTTGAGTTGAACACAAAGGCTGTGAAATTATTTTCCAGGGATATTCCATCTCAATCCAGGTCGTCGAAGATTATGAGCGATCTTCGTGTCTCGCCGAACGAACCGTCCCAGAAAACTCCACAAATACGAGCCGCGCTGAGTTCTGAATCTTTCGATCAGGAGGCTCGGGCTTCTTCCAAACAACGCGCTGCTTCTGAATCAAGACTGAAAGATGAAGACGCCTCCTCGGACGAATCTCCGGAAATAGCGCAGAGTATGCGTCTTAACCGGCGTGGTTCCATAGTTGGTAACGGATTGAGGGTTCGCAAGGCGCCCGATGAGACCTCAGAGGTAGTAGAAACGCTTAACTCCGGCAAACACGTAAAGGTAACGGAGAAGCGGGTTCATAAGGATCGCGTCTGGTTCCGGATCATAACTCCTTCTGGTCGAGCCGGTTGGATTGATTTCAATTTCGTCAAGCTCGACACTAACGCATAACGTGAGCCGTTAAGTAGCGGTCGAACCAATAAACGAGAAGTCTGCAATCTGCCTGAAAAGTGACGAGATTTCTCCTAATAGAGCCTGCCGGTTGCTCCGCAGCTCCGGATCATCAACCATAACCATCACTTTTTCAAAAAACGTGTCAATCGGCTGCCTCAAATCCGCAATCATTTCCAAAGCCGCCTGATAGTCACCTGAACTTATTGCGAGATCAAAATTCTCCTTTATGTTGACAAATGTCTTATAAAGGATTTTTTCGGCGTCCTCACTGAAACTCGATGGTTTGACACATCCGTAGTCCACGTCTTTCAATATATTGACGACCCTTTTGAACCCGACCATGATTGCGTCGAAGTCATTACGCTGTTTCCATACTTGCAGCGCCTCTACCCTCGCCCTGGTATCCACCACATCATCAAAGCCGGCTCTAACGGCGGCCTCAACGACGTCCAGAGAGAACTCCCTGCTAGAATGGAAATTCACAAAACGCGCTTTGAAGAAATCGATAATCTGAGTCCGTATTTGCTCTGCAGGGTGGCTTATCCTTGATCCAAGGGGCTCCAAAGCAAACCCTATTATCTCTGACAGGTTCAATCGCCAGTTTCTGTCGATCAGAATTTGTATGATCGCCAGGGCATGACGACGCAGGGCATAGGGATCGGCGGCGCCAGACGGTATCAGTCCAACTCCGAAGCATCCACAAATAGTGTCCATTCTATCTGCGATAGACACTATACTACCTATAACGCCATCCGGAAGTCTGTCTCCAGCACGTGCCGGGAGGTAGTGCTCACGAATCGATATTGCAATATCTTCGTCCTCTCCGTCCATTCTGGCGTAATAACTCCCTATGATTCCCTGTAGTTCAGGAAATTCATAAACAATGCCGGTCTCAAGGTCGCATTTGCACAGGAGTGAAGAACGTTCGACCTTGGTAATCAGGTCTGGTTCGAGTTTTTGGGCAAGGAACCTTGCCACTGAAGCGAACCGTTCGACCTTTTCGTAAGCGGTTCCAAGACGTGAATGGAAAACCACCCCCTTCAATGCGTCGAGTCTGCTGATAAGGGGCACTTTTCGATCTTCCCTGAAATAAAACCGCGCGTCCTCAAGTCTTGCCTTCAGGACCCTTTGATGTCCCTTTACAGATACGGACACCTCCCTGACCGGAGTGTTGTTCACGGCTATGAAACGATTCGTTATTCGCCCATTCTGGTCTTGGACGGAAAAGTAGCGTTGATGCTTCTTCATACATGTAATCAGTATTGAAGCCGGCAGTTCAAGAAAATCCTCAGCGAATTTTCCTATAATGGGATATGGACTCTCGACCAGGAATGTAACCTCATCAAGCAAATCCTGGTCATCAAGAACCTTGAGGTTTTCAGCAGCGGCAAGTTCGTTAATCTTTTCCCCGATTAGCAGTCTGCGCGCGACAGGATCAATTTCAATACCCTGCCTCATCAATACTGACTGAAATGTCTGAAAGTCTTTAACTTCAAACGCTTCAGGATGGACAAACCTATGACCGAAGCTCATGCAGTCGCTTTTGATGCCGGCAAAATTAAACGGGACTATATGCCCGTCAAACATTGCGACTATCCAGTGAACGGGCCTGACAAAGCGCTCATCCATATCCATCCATCGCATTGTCTTGGGGAAGGATATTCGTTCGAGAATTCCCCGCAAAGCTTCTGAAATGGCCTGAACCGTGGGCCGACCCTCCTCGATTTTTCTTACAGCGACCTGACGCCCCTTTGGTCCATCAATTACTATCAGTTCGGATACATCCACACCCTGGCTTCTAGCGAAACCAATGGCCGCCTTGGTGGGCGCGCCGTCCTGGTCAAACGCCTGGGCTATTGGGGGACCGGTTTTTTCGATCTCCCGGGACAATTGCATTTCAGCAACATCCGATATGCGAACAGCCAACCGGCGGGGTGTAGCAAATGTTTGCAAGTCGCCATAGGTTATGAAAGAATTCTCGAAAAAACTTTTTAGAAGTTCCTCAAGAGAATTCAGGGCAGGATTGACATATCCTGCCGGTATTTCTTCAATGCCGATTTCGAGGAGAAACTCGCCTGTCATGGATTTACCTTTATTTTTTAGAACTTGTTTAACAGAGGATAACCCAAGAGTTCCCTTTGGGCTAAATAAGCAGCCGCCGCTTTTCGAGCCAGATTTCTAACCCTGTGAATATAAGCTGTTCTCTCTGCGACGCTTATTGCGCCTCGCGCATCGAGCAGGTTGAAAACATGTGAGCATTTTAGGCAATAATCGTAACCGGGCAGTGCGAGAGGCTCGTCGGCTTCAAGCAAGCCCAGGGCCTCAGCCTCGTACATGTTGAAAAGCTGTATCAGCATCCCGGAATCAGATCGCTCAAAATTGTAAAATGACCACTCTACCTCAGAGCGATGATGTATGTCTCCGTATGTAACATTGCCAGTCCACTTAAGGTCATATACGCTCTCCACACCCTGAATGAACATACATATCCTTTCGATACCGTATGTTAATTCCACAGCGACAGGCTTCAAATCGAATCCTCCTGCCTGCTGGAAGTATGTGAACTGGGTAATTTCCATTCCATCCAGCCAAACTTCCCATCCCACGCCCCATGCGCCCAATGTAGGTGATTCCCAATCATCCTCCACAAAACGTATGTCGTGCGCCAGTGGATCAATGCCAAAGGCCGAGAGGGATTTTATATATAGGTCCTGTACGTCCAGGGGGGACGGTTTCAGAATAACCTGATACTGATAATAGTGCTGAAGCCTGTTAGGGTTTTCTCCGTATCGTCCATCCGTAGGTCTTCGCGATGGCTCAACATAAGCCACATTCCAGGGCTCAGGCCCCAATACCCGCAAAAAAGTCGCCGGATTCATGGTTCCAGCTCCCTTTTCGAGATCATACGGCTGTTGTATTACGCAACCGTAGTCCGACCAATACTTTTCCAACGAAAATATTAACTCTTGAAACGTGAGCATAAGCCGTTCCCCTGCCAGAATCAGATGTGACCTTTTTCGCGCCGTTTGTTTTGACTTGAATTCTTATCATTGTGAGCATTTTCAGTCAAGCTCGACTCCATCATGTGGCGTCGGGGCATATCTCATGACGACACCCGCCATGTCCCTTACAGATTTGGAGCACAATTTTGCCTACATATAATTGATTTGTTATGACGCTGATTGTATACTTTCTCTTTTAGGAACAATTATGTAGATTATTCATGTCCTAAATGAGGTCATATTCATGGTAGGGATGTGGAAACTTATACTGGTGATATTTCTTGCTGCTACCTCCTTTTCAGCAAGTTACGGTCAATCCATCGAAACGGATGCTTCGTCAAGGCTGGAACACGGCAAGGGACTATTGGACGCGGGCAAGACTGATGAGGCCGTCGAAGTGTTCAATCAGGTCATGGAAACCGGCTCGACGACGTTAGCTCTTTATTACAGGGGCATGGCTTTTTCTGTAAAGGGTTGGCAGGGTCTGGCAATCAAGGATTACACCGAAGCAATCAAACAGGATCCAGGCCAGGCTGTGTACTATGCCAGACGCGGGATATCCCGTCTAAGTCTCGGGGATGTTTCGGAAGCCATACTGGATTTGAACAAGGCGCTGGAACTGGAACCATCGAGTTCGTCAGTGATGAGCTTCAGGTCTCGTGCGCTGATGATGTCCGGAAGACCGAATCAGGCTTTGGATGATATCAACAGGGCTATTCAGATTAACCCATCCAATTCCGGTTTCTTCAAGCTCAGGGGAGACATCCTGACGTCCACAGGAAACTACGATAAAGCCGTAAATGACTACGACAGGGCCATTCAGATTAATCCGGGTTTTGCTGCGGCTTTCAATAACCGTGGGATTGCCTTGGCTCACATTAACAAGGTCAAGGAAGCCGTTGATGACCTGAATGCGGCGATGGATCTGGCGTCCAGCAGATCGGGCAATGTCAGGGGTTCCGGATTTCCCACCACCCCATGGTAGGTTGCTGATTTCAGGGCCGGTGGGATGAATGATTTCATTTTCTGGTTCTTTTTTTTGGCGCAATTGAGCCATTTTCGAGTCACTACTTCTTGAGGAACGGCACATGCCTTCAAACAGTAAAAAGTCAGCTGTCATAGTTGGCGCGGGAATCGCCGGATTAGCCTCTGCAAGGCTATTAAGCGAGAACGGCGTTGATGTTACGGTTATAGAGAAGTCATCGGGAATTGGAGGGCACGTAGCCAATTGGGGCTGTATGGCCACTTCAGAATGCCAGGTTTGCCACTGCTGTTCACTAAGCGACATCATCGCTGCTTTGGACGAGAGTCCCGTCAGGTTTATGACCGGATGGCAGCTCGAGTCTATTAACACTGGCGTGGGCGGTCAGCTATCCGGAGTGATTGTAGTTGAGAATGAATCACGAAACATTCGGGAAATTCCTGCAGACGCATTGATACTCTCGATCGGATTTGAGACCTTTGATCCGTCGTCAAAAGGCCTTTGGGGTTACGGAGTGTTGGATGGAGTTATAACTCTGGCAGAGTTCGATGATTTTATCAGGGAAGATCGCCTGTCCGAGCTGGTTCCAGATCAGGATGCCCCCAGAATTGCCTTTTTCCAGTGTGTTGGATCGAGAGACAAGTCAATCGGCGCCAATTATTGCTCACAGTATTGCTGTAAGGCAGGTCTCAGAAGCGCTATCAGGATAAAAACGGACAAGCCCGACTGGGACGTGTCACTATTTTATATTGATCTCCAGGTAGCCGGCAAGTACGCCACTACTTTACTTGATAATGCCAAAGATTTAGGAATCCACCTTGTACAGGGAGTGCCTGGTGAGGTTTTCCCGTATCAGGGTAACAAACTCGGGGTTGTTTCAGAGAAAAACGGTTTAAATGTAAGGGATCAGTTTGACAGGATCATATTATCGGTTGGTCAGCGACCGAATCCTACGGCAGCGGATTTATCCAGAATAACCGGAGTGGGGCTGGACAATTTTGGATTCTTCCGAAATCTTGAAGGCCTTGATCGCTTCAGAACTTCGGAAAAAGGAATTTATGTTGCCGGCGCATGCAGTGGTCCGATGGACATTGAAACAACATTGACCAGCGCTGAAGCGGCAACAGCGGACATACTGGAGGATCTTTCAAACTGGCGGGAGGGATCATGATGGGATCTGTGTCAAAACCTGCAGGCGAAGACATTCTAACCGACAGAATTCCCACGGCGTTGGTGTTGGGATCAGGGCTTGGCGCCATGTTAATGTGCGCCGAACTTGCTGCTCTGCGCTTCAGCGTTCGTATGATGGAGTTGCCGGATACAATGGCCGGTGACCTGTATTGTTCTGTTCCCGAAGTGGATGTTCAACGCTTGAGGGGATCGTTGATGTCGGCCATGGAAGGGATTGAAGTATTCCGATCGAAAGACTGGCCGAAAATCGGTAGGGATCAGGCTGGATTCCATGCAGATGTTGACCACTTTCGATCTCACCGTTTTGACACATTATTCTTTGCCGGGGGCCCTGGAACGAAGCTTCCGGCGCTTTTGCGTCCTGACCTGTTTGAACCATACAAGCCGGAATCTTTTTCCGTCGATCAGCCAGAGAACCTTGTATTCCTTCTGGATTACCCGGAACCGACCGATCCTGCGGCTGGAATGTCCGCTATCGCCAGCGCTCTCAGCAATGCAAAGATAGGCGGACGTTCCTCGGTAGTCCTGAAAAACGCCCCAGTCAGACATCTTCATGGTGAGACACTCTATGACTCAGCAAAGACTTCCGGCGTCATTTTTTATCGCTTCGTAGATTGTTCCATAGAACTTGCCCAGAAGAAATGTTCTGAAACAGGCGTAACACAGGTTTGCGTTTCGTTTCAGGACTGCATTGAGATGGGAGCGGACCATGAGATCACTTGTGACCGGTTGTTGCTGGTCACAGGACCTGATAATGAAGGAATTACTTCTGTAGCGGGCTATATTCCTGGAATGGATATCGACAGAAACGGTTTTATGATTTCAGACAGCGCCCACTGTAACACATTCAAATCATTTAACAGGGGTATTTATTGTATTGGTGGTTTTTCAGGAACAACAGATTTGCTCAACGTCATATCCCAAGCAAAAGCGGCTGCCGCACATGCCCGATCATTTGCGCTTGCCTGTCATTCGGAAAATAGGCAAAGTGTCCTTTCCATTTCGGATCAATGTATCCGCTGTCTGACCTGTCACAGGATTTGTCCGCATTCCGCTATTTGGGTGTCCGCAGCGTCATCAAGGTCCCAGATGAAATCTATCGGGGCGGCGTGCGTGGAGTGTGGAATATGCGTTTCAGAATGCCCAAGGATTGCGCTAGATCTCCGGGGCTTTCCTGAAACAGCGTTTTCGGGTTTTATCGAGGATATCGGCAGGGAAAATGACAAAATAGTTGTGTACGGATGTTCAAGGTCTGCCGCAAGGGCCATATCCAGCCTGAGTTTGCCACCAGACGTTGTTTTTTTCTCAACACCCTGCGCAGGCAGTATTTCAGAGAAGGTCATCCTGGAAACCATTAATGCTGGCGCCAGGGGTGTCTTGATAGTCGGTTGCCATCACGGGAACTGCGCATCCAGAAACGGCACGGACTGGGCCTGCGACCGTGTCAGATCTGTTGTTGACAACTTCGTCGCGCCCTTAGAAATCAAGGCGCCCCTCGAATACAGAACCGTAGCGCCGAATGAAGCAACGAAGCTTGAACGAACCATCAGGCGGTTTGTGGAAAAAGTTCACAGCAAACCGGACTGCCTTTAGGGCAGACCGGATTCAGGTGAATTCAAAAATGGAAGAGCTTTTTTGAAATTGTTGCTTGATTAGTTCCGGTTTGTGGAGAAACTTCATGGACGACATCATCATCGCTCAGAATGATAACGCTGAGACCATTTCAAACATAAACAGCGCAATTTCCGAAACTTGTATGGTATGTGGAGAATGTGTGTCTCGCTGTTTTCTGAACACCGCCTATCCTGATATGAATCCGAGAAGGCTTATCAGAAAGATCGCATTGGGCAGGGCTCAGGAAATGGTCGATTCCGAGTTCATTTGGGCATGTACTCTTTGCGCCCGCTGCACAGCGGATTGCCCCAAGGATTTGCGCATGGACGCCATAATTCGAAACGTGAGGGGCATGGCCTGGACTCAGGGAAAGGTCCCAGCGAGGATCAGGGAAGGAATCGAAAAGGGTAAGGAATTCGGAAACAATGTGGGCATGGATTCTGAGGAATTCATTGACACTGCGCAATGGATCGCAGAGGAAATGGAAGATGACGCCGAGGACCTGCCTGAAGGAGCTTTGGACGTTCCCTTTGACAGGGAAGGCGCCGAGATATTTTATGTCCCTAACCCACGTGAATATACTTCGAATCCAGGCATGTTTCAAACATACCTGAAGTTTTTTGCCTATGTTGGAGCGGACTGGACATTGTCGTCAAAGGTGTTCGACATCACGAACTGGCCCTATTACATGGGCGATCAGGAGGATGCGGTAGATCTTGTGCGTTTGATGGTTGATGAAGCCAGAAATCTCGGCGCAAGAATATTGCTCACTACTGAGTGTGGTCACGGTTTCAAAATCTTGAGAAAGGATGCTGAAAACTGGCTCGACGAGAAACTGGATTTCGAAGTGTTATCGATCATCGAACTCGCCCACAGATACTGGAAAGAAGGCCGCATAAAACTCTCGAAAGGATCTGTTGACAAGAAAATAACCTATCATGACCCTTGCAACGTGGGCAGAAAAGTGGGGGTTTTTGAAGCGCCACGTGAAATCCTGCGGGAAATCGCCTCAGAATTTGTCGAGATGTGGCCCAACCGAAAATATTCTGTTTGCTGCGGGGGCGGGGGCAGTGTGGGACAGAATAGCGACATGGGCGCCAAGAGACTTGAACACGCCCATTACAAAAAAGACCAGATACTTGCAACCGGCGCTGATGTTGTAGCCACATCATGCCAAAACTGCTTGACCCAACTAGGCGATCTGCAGGCCCGATATGAAATGCCAGTGGAAATCAAATCCGTCATAGAGCTGGTTGTAGAGGCCATTGAACATGATCGTGACTAAATAGCGCAAATCTCATTGCCTGGTGTTTTAATGTTTCTGGATCAATTAACCCACGGCTTTGGCCATACTTTCTGACGCCAGGCAAATGGTCGATTAGAGTGCGCCCTTTCCATGATTTCGCAAAGAACCGTGGAAACAGCCTGGGCGCAACAACATTACATTACATACATAATCATTTAATTACATTATTGTTATTGCACCACGCCATTTCCAGGTGGATACCCTGATCACAACCACATCGCCCGGACATTTGCCCTCCTGAGTTTAATTTGATATTATAACTATTTAACGAGTCCTTAGTAACACAAGGCTTGAAAAATGAAGCTAACCGGAAACGAATCCGGATTGATTGAGGGCGAAATTATTCAAAGCTTTACATTAATTATTGTTGCTAAAATATTAAAATAAAATATACTTTAAATACATTTTACTTGACTTTATCTCAATATTGGGTTAGGCATCATTAGCATAGTCTGGATATCCTGGAGAATGGATATTCGGACCCGTTAGGAAAATCCGGTGCATGACGGGGACAAACCAAACTTTCAAAATGAGTAACGAGTTAGCGCTGAAAGCGGGTTTGATAATTCCGATTGATCACCGACTGGAGGTATGCTTATGGTATCAAGGGGCGCGATGAGGGTTCCAAGGTTGATCATAATTCTCGTTGTCCTTTTTTGGACAGCCGGACTTGCCAGCGCTTTGGAAAAGCCTTTCAAGTATCCAGTAAAAGTTAATGTTTCTGACAGTATTCCACCTCGATCTGGAATAGCGGGTGTTGATATGGCCAGTGGGACCGGAGTCAACTGGGATGTGGCTGCAGGTCAATCCAGAGGTGAAATATTCTGTCCCAAGCGAGGTTATAGTTTTGCAATAGGAATGAAGCCTTTCTTTACATCGCTAATAGGCGTGTCAAAGGTATCGAGCCGCGGTGGAGAGGGGTCGCTTCTGAGTATGCATGGTCATCTGAGACTTCCGGATGACAAGACGCTCTGGGATTTCTATTCTTATCTTAGGCTGTGGGACAAGATAGCTGTCCGCATAGAGTACGCGCCATGGACGTGGTCTGGCCCTGGTCACATCCCGATTGACGCCAATTTTTCGGGAATGGCTCTAAAGAGTGGAGACGCCATTCAGTCTGACCTAGGAATCACCACATTCACGGTTGGGGCTGACTATGATGTGTCATTCGGACGTGACCTTGTATTTGGGCCAAATGCGGACATGCATGTAATCAAATGGAGCCAGCGCATAGCCAGAGACGGTGGGTCTGCCATGGATTTTTCCCAGACGATTTTGCAGCCCGCAATTGGAGCTCATGTCCGGTATGAGCCCACTAACACTGGCTATTTTTCATGGTTCAAGCCCTATCTTGAGGCCAGGTTTACCTGGATGAGTTTCGATGGTCTCGGACTTTCGACATGGGACGCATCCGCCGGGATTGCGCCACCTGTCAGCAGAAACGTGGACGCGGGTTTTCGCCTGGGTTACAAGCAGTGGAGACTTGACGGCACGCGGAACAGATTATTCACCGATGTGACGGTGGAAGGTCCTTACATGGATTTTGCCCTGCATTTCTAGCAACTCGAGCGCCCCTTCATAGAATAGTTGGCAGGATCACCAGATCCTGCCTTTTTTATTTAATGACAATATTTGTCTTGCAGCCCTCTTGACATGCATCTCCAGTAAAAATACAATAATATCAGGAAGACCTTAGTTTAAACAAGATTCAACCTTCAATTCCTGGCATTTATCATTTGCGTTCATGGCATGAATAAGTCACCTAACCAATCTTTTAGCCTTTTTGCAAGACAGTGCGCAAAAAATTTGGGCAAGAGTCAGAGAGAGCTTGCCAGGGCTTTGGGAGTCTCGCCTGCCTATGTTTCGCAGATTTTTTCGGGCAAGAAAAATCCACCAGATCTTGGACACCCCCGAAATCGTAGAATGCTTCGAATCTGGTCTGAATTTCTCAATACCGGCGAGAACGATCTCATAGATCTGGTTCGGCATCAATTGCACAGGGCGCCGTTGCCTCCTGTTCCCAGATTCCCCAAAATGCGCAAGCTCATATTACACAGACTGGATCCCGTTCAGCGCCATCTGACGAATGAGATCCGGGCAATGTCATTCCATCCTGCAGAGCAACGGCTTGTCAACATGCTTGCCAAACTGTATCTGATTGCCCAAAGCGGCTCCGGAGAGGACTTTCCGTGCAACGTATCCAGCTTTAGGGATTTTGTTTCGCGTGTTACACTCGAGCGAAACTTCGTAGACATTCAGCTTTGCGATTACTTTGAGAACATCATGTTTGTGTGGAGATGGCATCAGGATAGCGGCGCAATTGATCTAACTGGAGATTCGACTGACATAGTGAATTCTCTGGCCTTGCTTGAAAAAATTGATACGGGAAACAATGAGTCGCCTTATCGAGCCACGGTGCCTGTTGTTGGACATGTAAGCGCGGGGACCGGTTTTGGTTTTACTGACGGTGGATATTGGGTAGGTCAAGGCTTTGATGAGGTTCCCATGCCCCCGGGGGTTAAAGCCGAACTCGCTTCGGTTGTTTACTGTGTTAGGGTTCGCGGAGACAGTCTCAAGGATTTCTTCGGGGATGGGGCATTGCTTTTCATAAAACCTGAATCCTGGGATGACATCGTTGATGGAGATTTGGTGATATTCAAAGACCGAAAGAATCAGGAGGCCTTTGTAAAAAAAATCGAATTTTCCGATGAAAACCTGATACTGAAACCCATGAACTCCACCTACAGGAATATCGTCCTGAAGCGGGAGGATTTGATCCTTCTGGAGCGAGTCATGGCCGTAGTTTTTTAAGGTTCGAAAATGAAAGTTATCATATCATTAGGCGTAGCTATTCTGGTTGCATCGCTGAGTTGCGTTGACAGCGCCGCATCCACTGCTGAAGCGAGTCATTCTCCGTCGTACAACCCGACTGTACGGTACAGTTTGCCGCCGGCTGTTGAAAAGGGTGGTCTGGTATTTGCCGGACAGACCGTGCCTTTGGAGCGCCACGACGTAAAAAACCGAATTCTTAGAGAAATCAATTACCTACTGATGGACAGGCGTTCCAAGGTTACTTCATGGATAGCCAGGGCAGATTCCTTGAAGCCGGTAATTAGTCCAATTCTAAAAATGTATGACGTTCCGCAGGAGTTTTTATATTTGGCTGCTATTGAGAGCAGTTACAACGGAAGGGCTCTATCATCGGCTGGAGCTTATGGTTTTTGGCAGTTCATGAAGGCTACGGCCATGTGTGGGCCTACCGGATGCGATCAGTATGACTGGAAAAGAACCATCAATCACTGGAAGGATGAACGCGCTGACCTGGTGAAATCAACACACTCAGCGGCACGCTATCTTGCATGGATGAACAGGGTAAAAAAAGTATCCCTGGGAAATGAACCGGAAAAAGAAGGATTTAATGACTGGTTCCTAACTACCGCCGCTTATAACGCGGGACCGGCCAGAGTAACCCAGAGGCTCAATGGATTTGGCGTAAATCACTATTGGGAAGCGCCCTTGCCGGCTGAAACCGAGAAATATGTCCCACGCTGGATCGCTCTCGGACTAATCAGCCAGAACAGAACTTATTATGGCCTAAAACCTCCCATGCAGCCTTCTGGACATTTCGACACAGTCGAAAAGATACAGTTGAGCAAAGACCTGAGTTTCGCTGATATGGCCAAAATGCTGAACACTACTCCGCGTCAGATTTGGCAGCTTAATTCCCAGATACCGATTGATAAGTCCATCTTCCCCGCTCGTGCGGGAGGAGCGCCGGTTCAACACACGATACACCTGCCCAGGGGGTCAACAAAGAAATTCATGACCCAGTTGGCGGCAAACGGATATAGCAAGAAGAAAAAGTGAACCACTGTGGTCACTTGCAAGAATCCACGACATAAGCTCCAGAAACCTGGACTGTATTTTTGCGACTAATCATAATTGCGAAAGACGTAGAATCTGATTTATTCCTGAACAATGCCTCTACTTCCGGCATCAGGTATATCCCCCTGTTTTTCCTGACTTCATAGGATTCTTCGCCAACCCGTGCTTCCAAAAGACCTTGAACGCAGTACAGAAAACGCTCTGTATTTTCGTTGCTGTCAAACACTGAATTGACCTGAAAGGTTAGCGTTGTAGCCACCATCATGTTAGCGCTCAAATTCCCGGTGAGATGACACTGGGTGACATTTTCCGACCGTAACCCGGTCATATCCGCAGGTTCCGGAATACATACGGCAACTTTTTCGTAAAAGATGTCATCCACAAATGAGCTTATCTTCATACCAAACGCTGTGGCGATTTTTGCAAGGGTTCCAAGCGTTGGCGAGGACTTGTTCAATTCGATTGAGCTGAGATTGGAAGCGGCAATTCCCGTCATGGAAGCAAGCTGGTTCAGGGAGAGCTTTCTTCGCTTTCTCTGTGCCCGAATACGGGTTCCAACATCGATATCTTCAATTTTCATAATTCAGCGTCTCTGTCTCAAGTCAGGCCCCAGGCCGGGACATCTTTGCTTTAGGTTTCGATTCCTGGAACAATAGCGTCATAATTTCACTGATGTTAGTGATTGGTAATATCCTCGTCCCTGAGGAAAGTGTTTTTGAATCCAGATTGGCCTTTGGGCCTATGATAATGTTGAAACCGAGCTTCATCGCTTCGTTCAACCTTGATTCAACCCTCGACACCCTACGAATTTCTCCGGCGAGACCAATCTCCCCAAACACCAGGGTTCGCTCACCGATGACCCTGTCGGTAACCGAAGAAATTAGAGCTGAGGCTATAGCCAGGTCCGAAGACGGTTCTGTAGCCTTAATTCCACCCACCACATTTACAAAAATATCCTGATCAAATAGCGGCAGTGAGAGTTTTTTCTCTAGTACCGCCACTATGAGTGCAAGTCTTTGGGGGTCGGGGCCCAAACAGGATCGCCTTCCCTGACCTGGTGTAGGACCAGTAACCAGCGCCTGTATTTCGGCAAGTATAGGCCTTACACCTTCAACCATGGCTGTGACGACCGAACCGGAACTGTTTTTTGCCCTCTCGCTTAAAAAGAGCTCAGAGGGATTCCTAACCTCAACTAACCCGCAGTCGCACATTTCAAATACGCCTAATTCGTTGGATGAACCAAAGCGATTTTTCACGGAGCGAAGTATTCTGTACGGGTGGCCCCTCTCACCCTCGAAATACATGACCGTATCAACCATGTGTTCAAGAACCTTTGGGCCGGCAATTGCGCCTTCCTTGGTCACATGACCGATCAAAAAGCACGCACAGGTTCCGCGCTTGACCAGGTCCGTCAATGCTGAAGCGACGTGACGAACCTGTGAAACGCTTCCTGGATGTGAATCATTGGAACGTGATGAGATAGATTGGACCGAATCAACAACAATTACCTGGGCTTTGGTTTTCTCCAGCGTTTCTGAAATCGCTTCCAGATCGTTTTCTATGAGAATGAAGAAATTGTCGGAATTTATTCCCAGCCGATCGGCCCTCAATTTGATCTGTTCGGAGGATTCCTCCCCCGATACATAAATTACCATATTTCCAGAAGCCGCGATGCTACCCAAAGCCTGCATTAGAAGAGTAGTCTTGCCTATTCCCGGATCGCCCCCAATCAACACTACACTTCGCCTTACTATTCCACCACCCAAGGCAACATCGAATTCCCCGATTCCAGCGCTAATCCTCGGAGAAGTGTCATAACTTATTTCAGAGAGGGGCTTCAGTGCGGATTCGTTTCCTGAGGCCTGTCTGAACCGGACGCGCGAGGCTGGTTCAGTTTTTTCAACAACAGAATTCCATTCGCCACAATGAGGACAGCGCCCCATCCATTTCAGGAGACGGTTTGAACATTTGCTACACTCGAAAACAACTTCGTTTTTCACATCTACTCCGTCACGGGAGAGTTTCTGAAGCATCCCCCTGGAATCGCCTCAGGCGACACGAATCAGTATGATTTTGGAAAACTGGCGAGGTCTCGACTTTTTCTAACAATTCACATTCCTGGTTGAAAGATATATCATGAAACAGAGGAAAAGAAATTGAACGGACGTTACTTTTCATTAAATTCATGGCTTAAGGGCATGTTTGGCGCGACTGTAAGAAAAGTCTCCATTGATGCGGGTTTGGGCTGCCCCAACAGAATAGGGGGAACTGGAAAAGGCGGATGCGTCTACTGCAATGAAAGGGGTTCCGGCACAGGCGCTCATTCCAGAAACTTCAGCGTTACCGATCAATTGGAACAAGGAACAAAATTCCTTTCCACAAGATACAAAACCGGACATTTCATCGCATATTTCCAGTCTTTCTCTAACACCTATGGAGACCCGGCGCATCTTGAAAGTTTGTACAGGGAGGCGTTGGCGTTCCCGGGAGTAGTTGGTCTGGCGATCGGGACGAGACCCGACTGTGTGCCTGACAGGATCGTTGATGTGTTAGCCGAACTTGGTAATGACAGACTAATTTGGGTCGAGTTAGGTCTTCAATCCATCCATGACAAAACCCTCAAACTCATTAACAGGGGTCACGATTTCAGGGTGTTTGTTGAGACGGCGGAGCGGTTAATGAAAAGAGGGATTAATGTGGTGGCGCATCTAATTCTTGGATTACCGCAGGAAACGCTACCAGAAATGATCATGACGGCAAGAACGGTTTCCAGCCTTGGCCTGAGCGGAGTAAAACTTCACCCTCTGTACGTCGTAAGAGGATCCGGCCTGGAATCGCTGTACAATCGGGGACTCTATACTCCCATGAGTATGGAACAGTCAGTATCATCGACTCTGGAAGTCGCCAGTTATATTAGACCACGGATCGTTATTCACAGACTGACATCCGACCCTCACCGTGAGGAATTGCTCGCTCCAGGATGGATGCTTGACAGGAGGACTGTGAGAGCGCTTTTGGAAAAGGAAATGGAAGAGACTGATTTCAGGCAAGGTTCAAAACTTCAAAACTCCGACGGGTGCGAAACCGGCTAAACCCAGGCGCCGATCGGCGTGTTTCG
>CAITZA010000191.1 GCA_903896745.1 uncultured Desulfomonile sp.
CCACGTGTCCGACTCATACTGCCGCAACACCGGGAACTGTATCCTGTATATCGTCTTCAACTCCTCAAGCGTCAAGCCCAACGCCATCGATACCAATACGTCTATCTCGACAAGAGCCTGGCGGCGTTCAAAATCCGAGCGGAGGGCAAATGAGGCGATCCAACAATCGTTTAGTGACTGAAACAGGTTATGGCTCAAGCGCTCATCTTTTTTCGTCCAAAATAGCTTCGTGAACCCAGGATGCCAATTGTTTGACCATAGGTCTGCATAGGATTTAGTCAGACAAGTCATGCACAAAACCCTTGCTGCCAATGCTTCTGATAAACCAACCAACGGGAAGTTTTCCCACGAATAGTGCAGATTAGAGCGACCGGTTGTCTTTATGTAGAAGTCGGACACAATCGATATCCCGAATGAGGCACACTTTAACAACAACTGTTCAGTTTGAAATGAAGTTGTTTGAACTCCGTTAATATGCCCGACACCTTTCGGAATAATGCAGGGAATAAGCGTCCGCTCCCCAGACTGCGATAACATGCCCCTGTATGCAACCCTATAAAACTCCGTCACCGGTCTCTTATCCCCCCATGGGACCCTCGGAGTTCTCTTGAGGTATTCCTGCGGATCACAAGCCGGGACATAATTCGTGCGGGGCATGTAATCATCAGGGATGGCGGTCAGGTCGATCGTGTCGTAATGCCCATTGGCAGTGCAGACCCTTCGAGGTGTTTTGTAAAAGGGGTTGCCGACAAAGAAATGAGGCCCCGACAAAATCCACTGGTCAATCTTTTCCGGAAAGCATGTGTCCCGTTTGATTGTGCCATCTTTTTTGACCGCATTGGTTTCGTCCCACATTACTGTCGCATAGTATTCACCCTTCAAATCCCCCAATCTCTTAGGCTGGTCGGCAAATTTCCTCAAAACGTCAACAATCTGTTTCGAATGAACCGCCGGTAGCCTGGCCTGCAGAGGCGGCGTTTTTGGAGCGTCATACAGCCTTGCGAAAAGTTCCAGTTCCTTTTGCCCCACTCTGACAATCCGGTCCCTGTGACCTTTGGTGTTCCAGTGATTTGCATCATCTTTAATTCCAGGAACAGGGCCGTGGCCATCGTGATCGAAACAGGCATCGACTGTGCGTGGTGAATACAGGTTAGCCATGGTGTCAAAAGCAACATGTTCCTGAGGTTGATTCCAGTAAACATTGGCGCTGTATCGGAGATGGTGATCAGGCCCCACGAAAAGGATCAATTCATTAACGAACTGAAAATGACTGGCCAATCTTCTGAATGTATTATCGCGGAGCAGACCGCCATTGGGATCGTCATATACCCCCTCCGGATGCAGAAAACCTGAAATACCCTCATAACTCCCAATCATCCATCCCTGGGTAATAAAGCATTTAAACAAGTTGGACTGCGTACCTTTCAGCAGCGGATAATTCTGTGCGGCATTCAGGAAATTCTGAGTTCCTTCCGCTTCTTCGAACGCCTCGAAGTACAGGTCCTTCATGTCGAAGCGCCCGATCGTATCCGCTCTGAGCTTTGCCAGATCAGAGGCCGCGTAGTTGCGTAAGTTGAACATGGGCTCGACATCACCCATGATTCCGGCCTCCTCCCATTCGACCTTTATCCAGGGCGGGTTTCCGACTATTAGATCAAAGCCTCCACGCTCATCGAAGAGGTCGGCGAATTCCAGCGGCCAGTGGAGGAAGCGGTATTTTAGGGCTAGTTCAGTGACCAGGGTCAGTCTGGGCATCTTTGAACACAGCCTGTCCACATCTACAAAGCCGAATTCGTCCAGAAGCTCCTGAGCTTCCTGTTTTGGCATGGTTTCCGGCA
>CAITZA010000192.1 GCA_903896745.1 uncultured Desulfomonile sp.
GTGGAAGCCTGATCGGTGTTTTCAAGCAACATGGGCATTTCCCCTGGGCTCGATTGGTAAGAGGATTTCAAAGGTTGCGCCGTAACCATGTTGACTATGAACGGAAATATTTCCACCATGCTCGGAAATTATCCCGTAACTTACGGATAGCCCAAGTCCTGTGCCTTCGCCAGTCCCTTTTGTGGTGAAGAAGGGATCGAAGACCTTACTTGCCACATCTACACTCATTCCGCAGCCGTTATCCCTGAATTTAACCTGAACAAAATTCCCGTTGTCCGTAAGAGAGGTGGAAATCAATATCTGTCCGGGGTTAGCGCCGATCGCCTGACGGGCGTTCAGCATGAGGTTGAGCCATACCTGCTGGATCTTCGATTCGTCAAGAGGGATGAATGGCACGGATTGGTCAAAATCCTTACAGAAAGTTACCCCTTCCCTGGAAAATTGCTTTTCCAGAACCCCTACCATCCTGTTGATGGTTTCATGAAGATCGCATGGTAATTTAGTGGCCTCAACGTTACCTGCGAAAGCCAGGAGGTCGTGAACTATTTTCTTGCATGTTTCCGCGCTCTTCTCGATGACGGCCAAGTCCTGAAACTCTTGGGATCCTTCCTTGAGTTCCTGCTTGACCAGGTCCGAATAGAACAGGATAATGCTAAGCGGATTGTTCAGTTCATGAGCCACGCCTGCCACCAATTGGCCCAGTGAGGCAAGTTTCTCTGCCTGCCGCATCTGAAGCTCGATTTTTTTCTTTTCGGTAATTGATTTGCAATAATGAACCACACTCTCCACTTCTCCGGTTTTTGAATTCCTTATAGGATAGAAGTGGGCCAGGAAAGTCTCTCCATTGGGGTGTGATATTTCACCCGATACAGGAGCCCCCTCGTTAATAGCCCTACTTATGAGGCAGTTTGCGCAAGGCCCGTCCTTCGAGTGTATCAACTCGTAGCACCTGAATTGCCGGTCGGTTTGATCAATAGATTCCATGGAGGCCGCATTGGCCATGAGCACGGTCTTGTCGGGCGCCAGCAACATTAGACGGTCTGTAATCCCGTCGAAGATCGATCTTATTCTGATTTGCTGAAACATTGATTCGTCCAGAAGCCTGTTTCTTTCGGTCATGAGCGACCCCAATCTATCAGCCATGGCATTGAAAGCCTTACTGACTTTGCCTATTTCATCATTTTGGTCAATCTCCAGGCGGGAACTCAGGTAACTGGAACTGGAAGCGAAAGAATTCAGGAAGGACTCAATCTTGCCAACACGATCAGCGACCAGCTTCTTAAAAAATACTTGCGTGAGCAGAAAGAAAATGATAGCGGCCAATACTCCTGCGCCCAGAACCGAAACAGTCTGTTTTTTTATTTCGGCCATGGCGTGATCGACGGGGAAATAAACCACGTCCAGTCCGGCTACATCACCAACTTTTCTCCCAAAACCGGCTTGATCACCGTAGAGCGAAACCAGTTTCATGGGAGCGGTGGCAGCGTCACTATGACATTTCAGGCAGCTTTCCTCCATATAAATTGGAGACATCCTGACGAAATAGCTCTTTCTGTCCCGAGTCACCATACCTTGCCAATCCTGTCTCAGCTTGCTACCGCTAAAATTGTTGATCACCATGGCTTCGGTCTCATCAGCCTTGTTTAGAGGATTTCTAGGATCGATTGCGGCTCTCTTATAGGAGAATTCGGTAAGAGAATCACGAAAACGATCCATAATTTTTCTGGTAACGTATGAGGTGGACATGCCCTCAGGGATGAACTCATCAGGATCGATCAGGCTGGACATTTTCGGTCTTAATATTGCCGAGACATAATTCCGTGTAGCCTCCAGTTCGGTCAGTATTATCTGGGATTTTTCGTAAACGCTCTTGATGAGTGATTCCTGAAGCTCTCTGTACAGGCCGTATGACAGGATTGAAGTTATCAGAAACAGCATGGCGAATATACCAAGACTGAATTTTGTCTGTAGAGAGAGGTTTACAGGCTTCGGAAAGGTCAATTTGAACATGATTTTTTCGCCGCAACCCTGCAATAGCGCCTGTCGGTATCACGTCAATATTAGTCTTTGCGGGTCAATCTGAGTTCTCAGGATTGAAAGTTCATGCCCGGTTGGCGCCTCAGCTTGTGATGAGCGGCTGACATCTATATGAAAGCCGGTTTGGTCGAGCACGTTCTGGGGAGTCACACCCGGATAGGTTTTGTCCAGAAACATTTCTTTTGTAACTGAATCGAATTGCATAATGGCCATGTTGGTTACCACGGCAACGGGCCCGCCCCGTTTGAAGCCGGCCTCATTTCTCGAGTTGTGGCCGGATAACCATCCCGGGCTTGTCAGATAGTCGAGTTTTTCAACGAACCGTCTCTTCTCGTGCTGCATAAAAATTATTACACCTGACGCCAGGGATGCTGCGTCACAGGCTCCACCGCTGCCGGGAAATCGCGCATAAGGTTTGTGATAGTCTCCGAGGCTGGTAGAATTGAGGTTACCAAAACGGTCAATCTGGGCGGCCCCCAAGAAAGCAATGGTTCTGAACCGCGGGTTTCCCAGTATCGAGAAAGAATCAATTAAACCTGTGTTCAAACATGTGCCGGACATCACTCGGGGATCAGCGACGGCAAGGGGAAGTTCTTCAAGTTCTGGATCAATTCCTCCGGTTTCGAAGAAAACTACTGAATTGGGGGCATGAATCCGTTTGGCCACCGTGGCCGCAAGCATTGAAACCCCGGTGCCCGCGAACAGGATGTCGCCGTCAGCAATCATTCTACCCGCGCTAATAGCCATCATTTCGAGTTTTGTATATTCAGTCACCTTCTGATCCACCTTTATCGTCGATCGAGCCCTTTGGCATAACCAAGACACTCGTCCGCCCTGATTCTCAACAGGTCTTTTACCCCAACCTTTTCAAGATAGCTCGCCTGATCCGGAACATCGTAAACCCATTCCTGAAGATAGTTTTCAAAGGTCGCGTCATTGCCTGCGACATTCTGGTATAGCCGGAGATGGGATGGATCGTAGTCGTAGAAATAATGACACGCCGTCGGATGTGCGGAATAGGGCGCATGTATTACAGCGTCGATAAAAAATGGAGGCAGAGAATTTTGGTCAGGGTCCTGCCTGATGAAATGCCTGGGAAGAATCTGTTCGCAAGTAACTATAACATGTCTGGACGCCTTTGCCTGTTCAAGGTCAGCGAAGGTCAGGCCTTTTATTCGGACAGTCCCGTCGGTTCCGACATATTGGGCGTGAATTATTGAAACATCCGGATTAAGAGCGGGTAACAGAATGACCCTATCGTCAGTTTCGGCGAAAGGATTCTGGATGATGTCCAGTTTCTTGTTAGGTATTTTTGCATGCCCGCGTTCGGAAACCGGAAATCCTTCAAGTTTTACCAAATCCGTTTCAAGGCCGGATTTGGTGGCCATGAACGGAAGACCCATCGAACCAGCAAGAAATCTCAGGCTCATCTGATAGTTTGAATAATCTTCAAATTTTATCAGTCCATCACAAACAGCTTTTCGGAAGCGTATACATGTTGGAGCAAATCTGCCGGTTCCCCCGTAGGCTATTTCCAGGTGTGACACGCAACCAGCGCCTATGAGCAGGTCCAAAGCCTGTCCATGTGAATGGCATACAATGTGAAGGTTTTTTAATCTCTGACGTATGATCTCACGAGCGATAAGCATTGGATTGCGGCTTACGGTAAAACCACCAAGCGAAAGCTGATCCCCTTCTTTCAGGAATCTTGACACCGCTTCCTCTGCGCTCATGAGTTTCATGTCAATTGCGTCACCGAACATTTTGGTTTCCTTAAGGCCAGTTAACTATTTTTCAGGATTGGTTCGTTTGATGAAAAGATCATGCTTCAAGAATTAAATGCGGAAAATATCCTTACTGAAACAAAAGTCATTCTATTCATATTTTGTTGTCAGGTCAATTCAGAGTTTCTTTCAACCAGGTATTGTCTATTCGTAATTAATTAATTACATTGGTCGGACAAAAAAAGGGAATCAAATGATTTGAACGGAACTTGTTCTGCAAGTAGCAGGTTTCCAGACAGTCATTAAAGAAGTTGATGAAAAAGATGGACAGATTTGAATTCGGCAAGAACTGGAGTAGCTTTCTCAAGACCTTGAACTCCTCGCGCATTAATGTTGCGGAAAGTTCCCTGAAAGAAATGTTTGAAGTTAACGACTTCAGGGGAAAGAGCTTCCTTGATGTGGGCTGTGGTAGTGGTTTGTTCAGTCTGGCGGCGAAAAGGATGGGGGCTGGCCCGATAGTTTCCTTTGATTATGACGAACAGGCGGTAGAGTGCGCGAGGCGACTAAAGCTAGGATACGCAACTTCTGATGAATCGTGGAAAGTGGAGCGTGGCGACGCTCTTGACAAGGAATATTTGTCTGGGTTGGGTCAATTTGACGTGGTGTATTCCTATGGAGTACTTCATCATACCGGAAACCTCTGGCAGGCTCTTGCAAACGTGAGTGAGACAGTTAACCCTGGTGGTAGATTGTTCGTAGCGATTTACAACGACCAGGGGGTTGCAAGCAGGGCGTGGTTATCAATAAAGAAGCTTTATAACCGTTTACCTGATTGGGCCAAACCGATTTTTACAGCCTTGTTCATACCCGGCGCCGAGGCTCCGTATGTTGTCGCAAATCTGATGCAAATGAAAGCCCCGTGGCATCATTGGAACGATTATTACAATCGTAGAGGCATGTCACGGATGCATGATATTGTCGATTGGGTGGGCGGGTTGCCTTTTGAAGTGGCAAAGCCCGACAGGATTTTCAATTTTTTCCGGTCCAAAGGATTCAGACTGGATCGTCTGGTCACCTGCGGCGGAGGTCACGATAACAATCAGTTCGTTTTTACCAAAGAAAACTGACATGCGCATTATTCCGTAAGTTTGTTTCTGCCTTTGACAGCACAATGAACAAAGAGGATCGGAAATGTTGAACCAGGCTATAGATTCGCTTCATGACAAATACCTCGCTCCTGAGTGGTCGCATTCCGCTCTTGTCACAATTGACACCCA
>CAITZA010000193.1 GCA_903896745.1 uncultured Desulfomonile sp.
ACCAACATCCCTATCGTCATGTTGAACATGCTTCAGGCGGCGCCTAACACCAAACTATGGGACAGGCTTCAAGCAGAAGGACGTTTATGTGATTTCAGAACTTCTGGGAATTCCACAACCGGTTCAATGAACTTCATCCCTTCGCGACCTCAGGCGGAAATAATAGAAGAATTCGTCGCCGCTTGGGACGAGATTTATGAACCGTCAAACTTCCTGACCCGAGCTTACAACTATTATTTGAACATGCGACCTACCCGACGATCTTCAGCGATCAGGAATGGGGTAAATCGCGCTGAAATTCCGAAACATTCAAGACCTTTGAATCAGGAACTCCTTGATATCATCAATTTCTTAAGGATTTCATGGAGACAGGGCGTCATGTCAACGGCCCGTTGGCAATACTGGAAACAGATTTTGGGGATGTATACCAGGAACCCCAGCAGATTTGTTCAATATATAGTGGCCTTGGCCATGGCAGAAGATATGTTTGTTCTTCGAAGGACCATCCTCGAAGAATACAGGAAAACAAAAAAGAGCTAGCCTTACCTGTTAACATGCTAAAATAACAGCCCAATTCATCTGACTGTAGTCTCACAGACAATAATTAAAGGGAGCAGCTATGGCCAGCTCCCCTTTATAGAAGGCGAAAAGAATTTGGTAGTAAGGTAGCTTTAGAATGAATGTCTTCAAATCAATTGGCGCAAACAACTAGGGCCGTATCCGCCTTCCCTGTCACCTAACAATTGGAACAGCCCTATATGCCGTCCCACAGTAAGTCAGATGGCTAAATTGAATAGGAATCATTTGTAGTAAATAGATAGTATTAATTTGGCCTCCCTTTGTCAATACTTATTCTGGTCATTGTATTTTCCTAACGGAATGCTAACACATCACAAAAGAATTGCTTACAAAGTTTCTGATTTAAGAGACTTTAGCGCCTCTTCAAGAACAGCAACTTCCTGTTTCAGTTTTTTAAAGGCTTCGGAAGATTTGTCGAGCTCGCAAGACTTTCCCATTTTCTCAAGCTCGAGAGCTGCTTCAAAAGCGTAACCCTGTTCAAAGTTCCCAATTGATCCCTTGAATGTATGCGCTGTTTCACTCAACCCTTTGGCGTCCCGAGCCTTTATTGCATGATCGATGTCGTTTAGCATATTGGGGGACAGCTCCAAAAACATATCAACAATTTCAATGAGCAAATCAACATCCCCAAAAACTTTATCAAGTAATTCGTTTTTGTTCAAGACATCCGGCATGTTATGCTTTCCTGATAAAAACTGTAATCAAGCGCTGGCAAGTTCGCTCAAATACTGAGGTATTCCGTCTATCAAATCCATGGCTGAAACCGGACGCAACCTGTTGTCTGCAATCATTCTGTCAGCTATTGATCCGTGGATGAAAACTCCCAACGGGACTGCTGATAGAGGCTCCATGCCTTGCGCCAACAATCCTCCAAGTATCCCGCTTAGCGCGTCACCCTGACCTCCCGACGCCATCCACGGGGATCCGGAAGAGTTTACAAAAATTTCCCCTTGCGGGGAGGCAGAGACAGTCGCTGCGCCTTTCAGTGTAAGCCAAAGGTTGTTATTTCGGGCAAAAGTTCTGGCGATTGTTACACGGTCGGCCTGGATTTTTCCTGTTGGCATTCCGGTCAGTCTGGCCATCTCCCCGGGATGCGGAGTGAGCACTGTGTCATTCCGGGCTCTTCCCAATATGTCCGTTTTGTTGATCAGACAATTTATTGCATCTGCGTCCACAACCAGGGGACATGTTGATTCAAGCAGTATCATTTCAACTATTTCCTGAGCGAATTCAGTCGTTGATAGCCCGGGACCTATTACTATGCAGTCTTTTCCCGGAATCAACTCCAGAATGTCCCGAGATGAGTCTTTATTCCAGTGTCCGCGGTTATCAGATCCAACTGGAGCTGTCATTTCTTCGGTAAGCTTGTTTTCCAGAGTTTGATTCAATGCCTCTGGAATGGCTAATGTAACCAGTCCGGCGCCTATGCGCGAGGCCGCTCGTGCAGCCATGACGGGGGCTCCTGTTTTTCCGGGGGATCCACCAATTACCAACACGTGCCCAAAAGTCCCCTTATGGGCCACAGGCTTCCGACGCAAATCAAAATACGCATTGATATCGGGATAATTGACATACCTGGCTAACGGAGGATTGCGCTCAGAGATCGCTTTTGGAATAGAAATATCAATGACTTGAACATTTCCGCAAACCTGCTTTCCAGGATATACAGTCATGCCCAACTTTCTGAATCCGTATGTCACCGTCAAATCTGCATTCACAGCAAAGCCCTGAATTCCCCCGCTGTCTGAATTGACTCCGCTGGGCACATCCACCGAGACTTTATAGCCTGGACATTCATTGATAAGTAAAATGGCCTCCCTCATAGGCGATCGGACATCAGACTGAAGGCCTGTGCCGAGGATCGCATCTACTATGAGCCCACATTCCTTCCAGAACTCCGAGACTCTAAATAACGACTCGGAATCTTCTACCTCCTCGATCGAAGCGCCCATCAAATCCAGAATTCTAAGATTGATTAACGCGTCACCCCTAACTTTATTGCGCGGCGCCAACAGGTATGTTGTGACTTTTGCCCCATGATTGATCAGATAGCGAGCGATGACAAAGCCATCTCCGCCATTATTGCCAGGTCCGGCGACTACCGCAACTTTCAAACCTTTCAGTTTGCTTTTACAATGTTTCTGTATCTCGATGAAAGTAGCTCTGCCGGCATTTTCCATTAAAACAACGCCGGGAATTCCAAAAATATTTATCGCTGAATCATCGAACGCCCGCATCTCTTGAGCTGTTACCAGGTACTCATACATGACCAGACTTTCCTCAGAACACATTTAACCAGCTTTGGATCCTCTTGTTGGCTTCCTTCATGTTATTAAGGCCTGATATGGGGATACCTCTGAATATTTGACCCAATATAACTATAACTCAGGTTTTCTCAGCCTGCATAAAATCACACGAGTAGCCAGAGCATAGCATGTTGTATCGACCAATCTGCTCCAGAGTGATTAGACCTTTAAGTTCACCCTGATTCAAGATTGGGACCGCCTTGCTACCGGTTGACTGCATCTTCTGAAGAACATCCGTCAGGGGAGTTTGTTCATTTGCGGTAGGGAAATCTCGCACCATTATTTCCGAAACAAGCGCTGTAGGCCCTTTTTGATGCAGAGTCTCCACGATGGCTTCTCTGGTCACAAGCCCGATAAGCCTGCGATCATCCATGACAGGGAAATCACTCTGAAATCCAGTGCAAAATCTTATTGCTGCGTCTCCAACGGTTTGCTGGGGACTAAGAGTATGTAACTCCGAAATCATGGCGCTTTGGGCTTGAGCTCCTCCGAGGGCTACCATGATTCCCATCTGACGTTCTTCGGCCTCTGCGCCAAGATATACGAAAAGAGCTATCAGAATCATGAAGAAATTCCCGGAAAGGATTCCGCCGAAAAACATTACAATAGCCAGAACCTGACCAATACCGACTGCGATCTTCGTTGCCCGATAAGGGCTGAGATATAGTCCGATAAACCCCCTCAGGATTCGCCCACCATCCATTGGAAATGCGGGCAAGAGGTTGAACACCGCCAAAATGAAATTCACTGCAGTAAGTTCAGCGAGGAGGCCACCCTGAACAGACAGGTCCGATATTGTCACTCCGGACCCGAAAAAATCTGCTACGAACCATAATATGAAAGCCAGAAAAAGACTGGCCGCAGGGCCTGCCGCTGCGATAATGATTTCCTGAACCGGTTTCTCCGGCGTGTCCGCCATACGCGCAACACCACCAATAGGAAGCAGGGTAATGTCTTCCACCTTTATTCCATAATGTCTGGCCACAACAGAGTGACTTAACTCATGGAACACCACAGAGGCGAACACCAGCGCAACAAATATAACCCCTTGAATGCCGCCGACTCCTATTACTGAACCACCTGCGAAGTAGATCAGGATCAGAAGCAATATGAAAGTGATATGGACATTCAGGGGTATTCCCAGTATTGATCCGATCTTTAGAGACCACTTCATGGTCGTTGCCTCCTATAAAAGCATTTTGATGTTTTACCCCCCCAATATCTTTGGTATGCCTCTCTTGATTTACAAGCTGAATAGCATCCATTGGGAAAGGTCTGTACCGACTTTTCATAACAGGGTCGAAAAGCCGTCGAAACGTCTTCTTTCCTTAATGCCTTAGAATTGCTATATCCGTAAATAGCTCAAAAAGCAATGTTCCTATGTTTTATTGGCCTTCGCACATAGTGATTTTGGCCTGATTCAGCGTTTCAATCATTAAAGGTCGGTTCACCAAGGACATTCTTTGCATTAAAAGACCGTTTGTAGTAGTTTTTGAGCTAGCACATTAAACGTGAGGCTTGCAATGTTACAGATAGGCGAGGCCCAACAGAAGGTATTGGAAGAAATACCCGTATTAGGCATAGAGCGAATTCACATAATGGAGGCTCTTGGCCGGGTATTGGCCCAAGATGTACAGGCAGTGCGAAATGTTCCTTCCTCAGATAACTCTGCTATGGACGGATATTGCGTCATTCATGCTGATCTGGTTGGGGCAAATTCGGCGAATCCGAAGAGAATCCGGATCATCGGTGAGTCTCCCGCCGGCCGTCCTTTTACTGGGGTTGTGCTCCGTGGCCAGGCGGTTAGAATATTCACGGGTGGAACAATTCCCACAGGCGCAGATACCGTAATCATGCTCGAAGATACTGAAAAAGACGGGGATGACATAATCTGTCTGAATGATCCAGGACTGGGGGCTCATATCAGGCCGGAGGGGGAAGATGTAAAAGGCGGAGAAGTGGTCCTGCATCGGGGTGATATCGTAAGACCTCCTGAAGTAGGGATGCTCGCAACACTCGGTCATGCTTACGTATATGTTTATCAAAGACCAATCGTGGCCATCTTGTCAACTGGAGACGAGTTGGTCGATCTTGACGAACCTTTCACCAAAGGCATGGTTCTTTGTTCCAACTCTTACAGTCTGGCTGCTCAGGTCATGGAATGTGGAGCAATACCACTATCACTAGGGATAGCGTCCGATTCTGCTGATGACCAGAGGTCAAAACTTTCCGGGGGGTTGAGGGCTGACCTGATACTTACTTCAGGCGGAGTTTCAGTAGGAAAATATGACTTGGTCAAAGACACCCTCACAGACTTGGGCATGAAAGTGAAATTCTGGAAAGTGGCGATGAAACCAGGGAAACCCCTGGTTTTTGGTTCTCTTGGAGGCAAGCCCGTTTTCGGTCTGCCGGGGAATCCTACATCGGCCATGATCTCGTTTGAGCAGTTCGTAAGGCCGGCTCTACTAAAAATGATGGGACACGTAAACCTTTTCAGGCCACTAATGGAAGCAACGCTTGCTGAAGATGTAAATATTTCTGCAGGCAGGCTTCATCTGGTAAGATGCAAACTTTTTGACAGGGATGGAGAATTAATAGCGATAACCACCGGGACTCAAAGTTCAGGCGCCTTGAGATCGATGGTGCTTGCAGATGGTCTGATCATACTGCCACCCGAAAAAGCGCCTTTCAGGGCAGGAGATAGGGTTAAAATTCAGTCCTTGCATACCAACAGCCCGTTGAGCCCTGAATCTCATTATTGACAATATGACTTTGAAGGGTTTTATCAGACAGTCATGCGATCCCCTGCATGGCCTGGATATCATCTATGATAGGCGCCGCTGTTAGCTGTTTGTTATCTCCCTGAGAAGCTCAATGTCATCCAGCATCATTCCTGCGCCACGCGCCACGGTTGTGAGCGGATCATCCGGGACGACCACGGGAACGCCTATCTCACGCCTGACCCTGACATCAAGATTCTTTAGCAAGGCGCCTCCACCAGTCAGCACTATTCCCGTGTCTATAATATCTGCCGCCAACTCCGGAGGACATTGTTCCAGCGCATACTTCACATTGTTTACGATAATGTTCACAGAGTCCATGATGGATCCAGTGACTTCGTTTGAGTTTATTGTAATGGTTTTGGGAATCCCATCCATCAGGTCTCTGCCCTTAATATCTATTTCATCTTCCTCATTGTCCTGAAATGCTCTTCCAACAAGTATTTTTATCTGTTCAGCGGTGCTAGCCCCAATCAACAGGCTATAGTTCTTACGGACAAAATTAAGGATGTCCATATCAAGTTTGTCCCCTGCTATCTTGGTTGAGCTACTGTAAACTACTCCTGTAAGAGAGATGATAGCAACCTCGGTAGTGCCTCCGCCTATATCTACAATCATGTTGCTCATCGGTTCGGTGACAGGAAGTCCGGCCCCCATCGCAGCCGCCATCGCTTCCTCAACAACATAGACGTCTCGAGCTCCAGCGTTGAGGGTAGCGTCTCTGACAGCCCTTCTTTCAACCGGGGTTACACCGGATGGAACCGAAATAATGACTCTGGGCCTGACAAATGATTTTCTCTGATGAACCTTCTGTATGAAGTATCGCAACATCAGGCTTGCAATTTCAAAGTTTGCAATGACCCCTTCTCTCAACGGTCTATATACCTCGATGGAGCCCGGAACCCGCCCAACCATTTTTTTTGCGTCATCACCGACCCATATCTCAGAAGTTTTCCGATCTCGTTTACGAACCGCAACCACGGATGGTTCATCCAGAACAATGCCTTTGCCCTTGACAAAAACCAGCGTGTTGGCCGTTCCCAAGTCTATGGCAAGGTCTTTGGAAACCTTTGAAGCAATGAGATCAAAAAGCATTATAGAACCTACACATCGAGTAATTGCCTTTCGAACAATTCCTGAACAGATCAGACGCTTCCGGTATTGACGCCTTGAACAAAAAAGATAAGGAAGGATTCAATCGAAGATAATATATTAAACCTATAAAAATCGTTAATTCAAATGTTAATAACGCCGACTGAAATTTTTTCACATTTTGACTTCAATGATAGAACTTTTTTTCAAGGCGTCTATCCATTCTTTCATTCTGGATTTGATTTGATCCGTCCTCATGATGGCAAGAACTTTTCCCCTAACTTTTTTGTATTCGTTTTCTTCTTCCGCGTTCAATATTCCCGACGGCTTCGCGCTCAAAGAGCCGGATCCATCGCCCGCATTCTTGTTATGCCCTTGATCGCCTGGATCAGGAGGTTCGGCATCCTGTTTGTTTCTGGCTTTTTGTTGAGCAAGCCTCTTTTCTTTTTCTTCCTGCCAACGCTTTTCTATTGCTTTTCTGGTAGCCTCTGGGATTGCCACACTTTTGACTTGCCTACCCTGAGCGTCCTCCATGTAAAACATGATTATTGCCTGTGGCGATGTAAGAGGCGGCGTTATGTCTCCAGGCTTCATGCGCTGAACCATTTTTTGCAAGGCAGGCACCATGTCCTTGTAATCCATAACCCCTAAATCGCCCCCATTTTTACTCAGAGGATCCTGTGAGTATTTTTTTGCCAACTGACTGAAATCGCCGCCCGTCTGGGCTTCCTTATATATCTGTTTGGCTGTCTCCATGGCCTTGTTCACGTCTTTACTTTTTTTATCGGATGGCAATTTAAGCGTTATTTGACGTAACCTTATTTTCCCCCCAATCTGTACTTCTTCATGAGTAGGAATGTTAGGTTTGTCCTGTTCAGGTTGTTGAACCGGAGCATTCATGCTTTCCAAAAGTTTTTTATACTGCTCATCGATTTCATCACGGTGTTTCTTGAAATATTTTTGAGCATCTTCATCAGTGATTGGTGTTTTTCGTGTGACTTCGGATTCAATCAACTTTGTCAGTTTGAACTGTTTCATCATTACTTTTCTGTAGTCATTGTAGCTCATACCGTTAGCGGCGAGAAAAATTGTAAATTGTTCCTGGCTGAGATTGTTTCTCTTCTTGATAGATTCGAGGGCGGAGTCCACGGCTTTCTCATCCAGGTTGACCCCTTTTTTTGCCGCATCTTGCTCCAGGAGATGAATGACTATTAATTCATCAAGAATTTCCCTCTCCGTTGGCCACTTGCCGGGAGGAACAATCCCGAGGGGTAGGTTCATAAGGCTGCGCATAAAAGGTTGCTTGGCCTTTTTCACATCGGATTCCAGTATCACGTCAGAATTCACTATTGCTGCTATCCGGTCCGAATATGGTTCCGCCATCAAGGGTTGTGCAAAAACAACTACCGCAACTGCCACCAACAAAACAGAAATTGTATGCTTTTTCAGTTTAGTCTCCATTGTAAGAGCATTTGTAATTTCGACCGCCTTCAATTTGTAGGGTTCTTCATAGGAAAACCGTCTATCCGGACACTCAATTCTTAGTTTAGATGTTGAATTTTTTCAAGCCCTTCTGATCATCACCTTTTTATTGACAGCATTTTTCAATGCTGCGCCAAAAGAATCCGGCATAGGTTCTGTCAGGGATTTCAGTCTCTCCAGCAAACTGAAGCAAATATCAACACGTTGGTCAATTTCTTCGTCCGTGAGTTTGTATCCAAGACGATCACCGGGAATCAAACGCATTCTTTTGTCTGACTGAACCAGTTCAATAATACGCCCGGGGTTAATTTTTGGGTCTGGGGCAAAGCTAAAAATCAACTCCCGTATAGTATAGTCCAGTTTTAACAAACCCAGTTCTTTCATCTGCAACCGTATTTTCATCAAAGAGATCAATTGTACAACCTCGACGGGTTCTTTTCCGTAAAGGTCAATAATCTCATCTTCGGTTTCGTCAATGTCGTTTTGATTGGAGGCTTTTGACAATTTCTTGTAGAGGTTCATTCGCTGCTTGGGATCCGGAACATAGTCATCAGGAATAATAGCTTGAACTTTAAGGTGAATTTCTGGATCTATCTTTTCCTCAGGGGGTTCGCCTTTCATTTCGCGAACAGCCTCTTCCAACAGGTCAAGATACATTTCGTAGCCTACCTGCCCTACATGGCCGGACTGTGAAGTCCCGAGTATGTTTCCGGCCCCTCTGATTTCCATATCTCTCATGGCAACGCGGAAACCTTGTCCCAATTCGGTATGCTCCTGAATTACAGCAAGTCTCTTCACGGCATCTGCTGTCATAAGGGTTTCCGGAGGCGTCAAAAGGTATGCGTAAGCCCTCACATGGGATCTTCCCACTCGTCCCTTTAATTGATATAAATCCGCCAGACCTAAAGTGTCAGCCCTTTCAATCACTATGGTATTAGCCCTCGGTATATCAAGACCGGACTCTATGATGCTGGTGCATACCAGAGTATTCACGTTTCCGTTGACAAAATCCAGCATTACCTGTTCGAGTTCCCCATCCGCCATTTGTCCGTGAGCAACACCGATACGCGCCTCCGGAATGAGACGTTGTAGGCTGGCCGCCCTTTGATAAATTGTTTGAACCCTGTTGTGCAGATAAAAAACCTGCCCTCCTCGACCGAGTTCTCGACTGATGGCATCCTTTATCGCTTCATCGGACTGTCGCATCACATAAGTTCTTATCGAACGCCGATTTGCAGGCGGGGTTTCTATGATCGAAAGATCACGGATTCCGGACAAAGACAGATTCAGCGTCCTCGGTATTGG
>CAITZA010000194.1 GCA_903896745.1 uncultured Desulfomonile sp.
AAGGCTTATTTTACCGAGGGAAAGTTCATGGCTTTCGGCCTGTTGGGTCACCTGGTATCATTTTACAGAAACAGGGCCCAGTTTGTAACAAATAAATAATTCACTTACCAGATAAAAGGGTAATGACATGAACAAGTATCGTCTAACGCTGTATGTCACAGGCAGATCGTGGCGATCCGAGCAGGCAATAGCGACTTTGAAAAAAATCTGCGAGCACGAATTCATGAATGAGTATGAACTCCAGATAATAGATCTACTCGAACAACCACATTTGGCAGAATCTGAAAAAATTTTAGCTACCCCTACCCTCGTAAAATCATTACCGCCACCGTTAAGGAGAATCATAGGTGATCTTTCGGAGGCTGAAAAAGTGTTGAAGGGCTTGGACCTGCAAATGATTAAAATTTAGATAATTTAAGAGGCGCAAAACCAAATGGAAATATTGTCTGACTCGAAATTGCTCGTCAAGTTACCTACCGGTCTGTCAGGATTTGATCTTATAGCAGAAGGGGGACTCCCAAAGGGACGCACCGCACTGGTCAGCGGCACTTCAGGAAGCGCCAAGACAGTGTTTGCATGCCAGTTTTTGGCTGAGGGCATATTAATGGCCGGTGAGCACGGTGTATTCATAACTTTCGAGGAATCACCTTCTGACATTCGCAAGAATATGAGAGGCTTTGGATGGGATATCAAACAATGGGAAACTGAGGGCAAATGGGTTTTTGTTGACGCATCACCCAGCATTGAACAAGAGACCGTCATAGTTGGAGAATATGATCTGGGCGCATTATTGGTTCGTATTGAATATGCGGTAAAACTGATTGGCGCCAAAAGGGTATCCATGGATTCTCTCGGGTCTTTGCTCAGTCAACTGCCTGATACACCTACAATGCGTCAGGAATTACTCAGGATTGGCGCCGCTCTGAAAAAAATGGGTGTGACTTCGGTGATGACAGGTGAGCGGACTGAAGAATACGGTGGAATTTCGCGCTATGGACTGGAAGAATTCGTAGCAGATAACGTGATCATATTAAGAAACGTCCTCGATGAGGAAAAACGCCGAAGAACCATAGAAATACTTAAATTCAGGGGCACTCCACATCAAAAGGGTGAGTTCCCTTTTGCAATAATTCCCGGGCAGGGGATAGTCGTTATACCGCTGTCAGCAATTGAGCTAAAACAGAGGTCTTCAAGTTTTCGGGTAACATCCGGGATCGAGGAATTGGATCAGATGTGTGGAGGCGGATTTTTCAGAGACTCAATACTGCTTGTATCAGGCGCTACAGGTACCGGCAAAACCCTTATGGTAACACATTTTCTTCAGGGTGGATGCATGAACCATGAGAGGTGTCTGATATTTGCATTTGAGGAGAGCCGTGAGCAGTTGTTCAGAAATGCAATTGGGTGGGGAGTAGATTTTGAAAAACTCGAAAAAGACGGATTGCTCAAAGTGGTCTGCAAGTATCCAGAGGTTACATCTCTTGAAAACCACATGATAGACATGAGGGCCGCTATCGAGGAGTTCAAGCCCAAACGTATTGCTGTCGATAGTCTGTCAGCTCTGGAACGGGTTTCCACGAAAAAAGGGTTCAGGGAATTTGTCATTGGATTGACTTCATTTATAAAACATCAGGAAGTCATTGGCCTGTTTACTTCCACTACACCTTCGTTGATGGGCGGAGTATCAGTTACAGAAGCACACATTTCAACAATAACCGACTCGATTATCTTGCTGCGATATGTCGAGATTTATGGGGAAATGCGTAGAGGATTGACAGTTCTCAAGATGCGCGGCTCGACTCATAACAAGGAAATCCGGGAATTTCTTATTGATAAGAATGGGATGCATATCGGAAAACCGTTCAGGAATGTCACAGGCATTCTATCCGGTAGACCTTATTATTCGGAAGTCAATGAGCTCGATCGAATGGGAGACATGCTAAAAGATATTTGAACAGATGAAAGACATTAACATGGAATTAAAGGTCTCTTGCGCTGACATCATTAATCATTCACTCGAAGCGATGATCGTGCTTGATTCTTCTGGGGTTATACGTCTCTCAAATCAGGCGGCGGAACGCATTTTTGGGATACCCTCAGACCAATTGGCAGGTCAAAGTTTTGGCATGCCGGTAGTTGGTGACGACTTCTCCGAAATAGAGATTGTAAGTAAGAATGGACCTATCAGGTTAGCTGAAATAAGAACTTCCGAAATCTTTGTTGACGGGCAGAAATGGACAATCTGCTCACTGAA
>CAITZA010000195.1 GCA_903896745.1 uncultured Desulfomonile sp.
AAAACCTCTTTTCCCCGATGTCAATCCTGTTAAAGCCTTTCGTTGGTTCCAGAGAAGTCTCTGGTTACTGCAAGGCGCCCAGACTTATCAGATAATCCTTTATGTCATTTAGTCCATTCTGGGTTGAATAACTCAAAGCGGTTTCATCATTTTTGTCCTTGGCGTTGATGTCAGCGCCTCTGGCAATAAGTAATTTTACTATATCAAAATGACCAAGTTTTGAGGCTTCGAGCAATGGAGTAGATCCGTCAATATCCGAAAGGTTAGGGTTCGCGTTTTTTTCGAGAAGCATTACAACAATTGCAGTCATTCCTCTCTTGGAAGCCTCCAGTAAAGGTGTAGTGCCGTATTGATCTCTTACGTTTGGATCAGCCCCAGCCTTTACGAGGCGTTCAACATCCGCTTTCTGTCCCTTTTCCACTGCGTCAATCAAATTGAAGGTTCTCAAAGGCGCCTGCGCGCCGGATTCCGTATGGAACGTTACCAAAATGACAATAGACGCAAGCGCTAGTAATGACAAATTGAAAAGTTTGCAACCGGTGTATTTCATTTCCGCTTTCCTTTCCCATGATTGAGTATCACTCCAAAACATTTCCCACACGACGGAGCAACTTTTCAACCCTTTCTTTGAATCTTAGGCCTTTACGCCACCACGGAACGTCCCGTTAGCCCACAACCATAGCCAAAAAGCGCGTGAATATTAGCATTTCTTAATCTGCCCGGTAATGATTTTTCATGTTGGAGAAAAAAAGCGCGTTCGGATGTGTTTGCGGGGATTTCGAATGAGATTGCCAATCGGAACGCCAAATGTTATTGATTAAGGTTGCAGTTTATTAATCTAAATCAGGAGCTTTTCATGTCCCAAGACTTGCTTCCCAAAACCTACAACCCCGCGGAAATAGAATCCAAGTGGTATGAGATATGGCAACAGAAACAGCTTTTTAGAGCGAATGAAGAAAAAACGGGTCTCGAATATTCAATCGTGATTCCCCCTCCAAATGTTACCGGCTCACTTCACATGGGACATGCGCTGAACAATACATTGCAGGATGTTCTTATCAGATACCATCGAATGCGAGGTTACAACACGCTCTGGATGCCCGGCATGGACCATGCCGGAATAGCGACACAGAATGTTGTTGAGAGGCAGTTGGCGGCTGAAGGACTCTCGCGTCAGGACCTGGGCCGTGAAAAATTTGTTGAAAGGGTATGGACATGGAAGGAACATTCCGGTGGAGTAATCATTAATCAGTTAAAGAGGCTTGGATGTTCATGCGATTGGGACAGAGAGCGCTTCACCATGGACTCGGGGCTTTCCAAGGCAGTCAGGGAGGTGTTTGTACGCCTGTATGAGCAGGGCCTTGTATACAAAGGTGATTACATCGTCAATTGGTGTCCCCGCTGTCATACAGCATTGTCTGACCTCGAAGTGGAGCATCATGAGGCCCCTGGAAGTCTATGGCACATCAAATACCCGGTTGAGAATTCCGACGAGTTTCTGGTTGTGGCTACCACAAGGCCTGAAACCATGCTTGGGGACACTGCGGTGGCAGTGAATCCGAACGATTCGCGTTATGCTCATTTAATTGGGAAAAATGCGGTTCTTCCGCTAGTGGGACGTAAGCTGAAAATAATAGGTGATTCAATAGTCGCCATGGATTTCGGCACCGGCGCTCTTAAAGTCACACCATCGCATGACCTGACGGACTTCGAGTTATCTCTCAGGCATGGCCTGGAACATGTAACCATAATGGATTCCAATGGAGTCATTAATTCTAACGGCATTCATTTTGCCGGACTTGAGCGTTACGAATGTCGAAAGCGGATTGTGGAGGAACTCAGGGCCAATGGATACCTAGTAGACATACAACCATACAACGTTGGTCTAGGACATTGTTATCGCTGCAAGGACGTGATCGAACCCCTCATTTCAAAACAATGGTTTGTCAAGGTTGAACCGCTGGCGAAAGAAGCATTACGCGCTGTAGAAGATGGCAGAACTAAAATCATCCCCGAAAACTGGACAAAAACCTATTATGAGTGGATGACGAACATCAAGGACTGGTGTGTATCAAGACAAATCTGGTGGGGGCATAGAATACCTGCCTGGACATGTGAAGATTGCGGGGCTATTGCGGTAGCGCGTGAAACTCCGGAATTCTGCCCTGCCTGTTTCAGTTCAAGGTTGACTCAGGAAACTGACGTGCTGGATACTTGGTTCTCTTCAGCTTTGTGGCCCTTTTCCACTATGGGTTGGCCAGAATCGACAGCCTTGCTCAAATCCTTCTACCCGACGTCATGCCTGGTCACGGGATTCGACATCCTTTTCTTTTGGGTCGCGAGAATGATGATGATGGGGATGAAGTTCATGGATGATGTGCCATTCAGGGACGTATACATACATGCCCTGGTTCGGGATGAACATGGCAAGAAAATGAGCAAGTCATTAGGAAACGTCATCGATCCGCTAATGGTAATGGACAAGTTTGGAACTGACGCTTTCAGGTTTACCCTGACTGCCCTGGCGGCGCAGGGTCGTGATATTCGACTTTCCGAGAACAGGATTGAAGGCTACCGAAATTTCATGAACAAGATATGGAATTCCGCCAGATTCGCCCTTCCCCATATTCAGTCACTCGAAGAATCTCTCAATTTGGAAAGTTTCGACGATTATACTGTTCAGGAAAGGTGGTTATTGTCGCGCCTGAACAAAACAGTCACAGAGGTGGGAGAAGCCATCAACACCTATGCATTCAACGATGCCGCCCATTCGTTGTATCAGTTTACGTGGCATGAGTTTTGTGACTGGGGGATAGAGCTATCCAAAATTCCTCTGTCCGGAACGGATGAGCATGCCCGCATGAGAGCCGCTGTTGTTCTCAAGACGACACTGGACACCGTTATACGTTTGTTGCACCCATTTGTGCCATTTATTACAGAAGAGATAGCCTCTTTCATACCCCCGAACCATAAACCTGTCATTTGTGGCCCCTTCCCAATTTGTAACAAAGACTTTATTGATGATGAAGCTGAAGAAAGCATGAAAATTCTAATGGGGATTACTGGAGCAGTCAGAAACATCAGGGCCGAGATGAACATTGCTCCCGGGAAAGCTTTACCGGTGACGATATATCCTGATACCGCAAGAAGCGACTCACTGATAAGGGAAAACATTCGATCGTTAAATACGCTTGCGAAAATATCTGAACTCACCCTGAAGAATGTAGCTTCCGAAGAAGAGCCGCCCAGGTTTTCTGCGGCCTCGGTGGTAGGAAATATACGCATCTTCGTGCCTCTGGAAGGATTACTTGACCCGATAGCGGAAATTTCCCGACTGGAAAAGGAACTGGGAAAAAGTGAAAAAGAGTCTTCGAACATTCGCAAGAAGCTTTCAAATGATGACTTTCTTGAAAAAGCCAGTCCCGAAGCCATAAAAAAACAGAGAGAAAAGCTGACTGACTTGGATGGCAAAGAAAACGGAATTCGTCAGGCTCTCGAAAGAATGAGACAGTTCTGCAACTAGGCGTCAATGAAACGGGTATTAGTGCTCTGGTGAATCTTGGAAAGAATCTGATTGTTCTCGAACAGGTAGACTCGACTCAGGACGTCGCCCTCAAAATGGCGAAAGAGGGCGCTCCTGAGTGGTCTACAATAATGTCCGGGTCTCAAACCTGTGGCAGGGGAAGAATGGGCCGAAACTGGGTTTCTCCTTCAGGAAAGAACCTGGCGCTTTCCCTAATACTGCGCCCGGACTGCGAGCCCAAATTCGCGCCGTTGTACGGGTTGATGGCCGCCGTCGCCACTGTTCAAACCATCGAGCAATTCTGCCCACACAGCGTTGTTA
>CAITZA010000196.1 GCA_903896745.1 uncultured Desulfomonile sp.
CAACTTATTTCGCAACAACTTGCAAGAACAATGAGACTGCTTGGCGAATACAAAGGCAAAGAAACCCTGTTTAAGCAACAAAAGCCTCAATTTCTTGAAACTCTCCGTCAAGTGGCTGTAATACAAAGCACTGAGTCTTCCAATCGGATTGAAGGGATCACTGCACCTCTTAATCGTATTAAAAAACTTATGGAGCAAAAGATTGTTCCACGTGATCGCTCAGAGCAGGAGATAGCAGGTTATCGGGATGTTCTTGGAACAATTCACGCAAACCACCCCAATATCCCTTTCACCCCCAACATTGTTCTCCAACTTCATCGTGACCTTTACAATTTTATGCCGCAAGAGGGAGGCCATTGGAAAATAACTGATAACACAATCATAGAAAACTGGCCTGACGGTACCAAAATAGAACGATTTTTTCCGATTAAGGCCCATCTGACACCGGAAGCTATGAATTGCCTTCATCAGCGGTTCAACAACATGTGGGATGAAGGTCAAATCGATCCTCTTTTCCTGATATCATCTTATATTCTCGATTTCTTGTGTATTCATCCTTTCTCTGATGGAAATGGGCGCATGGCAAGGCTTCTCACCCTTCTCTTGCTGTATCGAGCAGGATATGAAGTGGGACGATATATCAGTCTCGAAAAAGTCATAGAATCCCATCGGGAGGGGTATTATGAATCACTCCTCCTTTCTTCCCAAGGATGGCATGAGGGTAATCACTCACTTTTAAGTTGGTGGAATTATTTCCTTGGGGTTGTATTGATCGGTGCTTACCGCGAACTTGAATCTAGAATGGACATTGTGGAAAGTGGTAAAGGAGGTAAGAGCGCTTTAATTCTTGACGCTGTGAGTCACATGATCGGTGATTTTTCTGTTTCAGATATCAGAAATAGATGCCCTGGAGTTGGTATAGATCTCATCAGAAAAATACTACGACAGGAAAAAGATGCGGGTAGAGTGGAGTGTTTAAACTATGGACCGAATGCAAGATGGAGACGTATATAGGTACTATGCCTAATAACTAGGTATTAGATGCCGTGTCAATACCTATATGTGGATTCAGTTACCCTACCATCTGAAGGACCAAGGTAGGCCTCCTGTAGAATAATTCTAGCAGAATGTCATAAATGGCCTGGAAATTTTGGTCACGTTTTTTGATATAATACGAGCCAACAAGAGATAACACAAATTGACAACTAGCTGAAAGATTTAAGGAACTTGAATGTGAGTAACAGGTGTAACGGGACTTAAAATCCCTTGAGGCTTGTCCTCGTGACGGTTCGAGTCCGTCCTCAGGCACCATATTTTATTAGTTTTTTCGGACAGACCACCTCAAGAGACTTCCTTATAAATTCTGGCTTTTCCGTTTTTGCTAACATTTAGACCTAAATGAAAATCATTTTTTGCCCCGAGGAACAGCTATAATATGGGTTAAGCCATTGTCGCAACTGAATTGGTCAATGGCGTTGACCAGTTCGTAGTCATCAATGAAGCCGTACCGACGTGAAACATTTTTCCTCTTGCCGGCATGTCCCACCTCACGTTCCGCGCCCCAAAGAGTGAGAGAAGTGGTATTTTTTAAAAAGATGGCCTGTAAGTGCAAGATTGATACTAGTATGTCAGATTGGCGCCATTCTCACCGCCTTTCTTGTGTGAGTTTTGCAACGCTTGTCACGATCTTTTTGATCCGGGCACAAAAGTGGTTATTGTTCACCTATGCTTTCGTGAAGATTTCCTGATTTAAACCCAAAGCTTTGAGATATGCCAGCTGGACGTCATCTAATGGATTACCCAGAAAACGCCCCACATTGGTACGAAGCACGATGACCGAATGGAATCTCGTGGTCATCATGAACGATGTCGGCCGTGAGGTCTGACGCTTTTCCCAACCGATGATGGTGGTTTCCTGAACCTTGAGGGACGTCCTCATGGTCCTTTCCATGAGACGCCAGATCATTAAGGAAAGAACCAGGACCAATCCAAGGG
>CAITZA010000197.1 GCA_903896745.1 uncultured Desulfomonile sp.
CCTTGGCAACTATCGGTGTTGCGGCGGTTTCTGGAGGAATTAACGCCATCGAACAAAGCGGTTCATCACAAGGCGTTCGGTCATCAATTCTGGATGCTGACTCATCTCGAGTGGGGATAGTCCCTTTGCCTGGGCTGAAACCTGAACCTGAATGTTGGTTATGTCAGGAACAGCGTCAATATTGAGTCTCGTCAGACTGTAAACGCCAAGACCGGCAAGGGCAAAAGTCAATCCTATCATGATCCACCTGTGGACGATGGAAAACCTGAGAATTTCTGCAATCATGTATTGTTCCTAGTGTTGGTGCGACATGCCTGTTTTGCCGAGTTCCGATTTCAGAATGTAACTGTTCCTTGTGACATAATTCTCACCTTGGGAAAGTCCGGCAATCACCTCGGTGTGCTGTCCGTCTGAACGGCCAGGTTTTATGGGACGCGCTTCAAAGGTGTCATCATAACGAACAAATACAACCTGTTTATTTTGATGATTCTGAATGGCTTCATTTCTAACGGCGACCGGAACGCTGTCCTCCTCTTTAACAAGCTCCACTTTTACGAACAATCCCGGTCTCCACCTGCCATCAGGGTTTGGCAGCACCACGCGAGCCCGCGCTGTGCGGCTCTCGTCTCCAACTACCGAATCGATGTAGGAAACTTTACCTACGGTGGTCATGCCCGATGAACTCGATTTGATGATAACTTGCTGACCAACACGCACCGAATCCAGGTCTACAGGATAAACCGTGATTTCCGCCCATACCGTTGACAGATCAGCCACAACAAATATCTCAGCGTCATCCTTCAGCCACTCACCGCTGGCAAGGCGCTTCTTCACAATTACTCCGTCAAACGGAGCGCGAATGGGATAGTGAGTCAAGTCCTTCAGAGAACCTTCCTCCAGTTTTATTATTTCTTCTTCGGTCAACCCCATGGCGATGAGCTTCCTTGTTGCCGATGTCAGTCCAATCTTTTCCTCGAGGAAAGTCTTCCTGGCTGTAAGAAACTCCTTTTCGGGAACAGTCTGTTTCTCCCAGAGTTGCTGGGATCGGTCGAAATTGTAGCGAGCCAGCTTTTCCCGCTCCAGCGCCACAAGATACTGGCTCTTGGCCTCACCAAGTTCACGACTGTCTATCCATGCGATCACCTCGTCCCTGTGAACGGTGTCTCCGAGGTTCTTCAATGATTGCAAAATGTATCCCGAGACTCTTGGAACTATGCGGGAAACCATATCGGCGTTGAAAGCCAGTTCTCCGGGCAATGTCATCGTAGTTTTTATGGCCTGCTCACTTGCTGCGGCTGACTCCACACCCATGCGGTGAATCAGCTCCTGAGACATGCTCAGACGACCTTCATACTGTGAATATTCCCATTCGTAAGAGGCGCCTTTCCATTTGGCCGTAACTTTCAGGAAAAATGATTTCGGATCTTCAATCTCCTCGTTGGATACCAGGAAGTTATCCATGGGCCTGAAAGTATAGGTTCTGACCGAGGCGTCCAGCCTCTCTGTTTCAACAGTTGAACTAACCTCTCCAGGATTTAGGGGTTTGTGTTTTTCATACGGATAAATCCTGAAGTGAGAGTTCTTGCCGTCATCGTAAACTACAACCTCAAGCTCAAAATTCCCCTCCGTGAGAACCTTGCCTCCGTGTCTGCCTTTATCTGAGGCGTGTTTATGATCATGTCCGTCACCATGACCGTGTGAATCAATCGATGCGGATGTCTGTCTGCCGCTAGAGAGCACAAGAGCAGACAATGCAGTTCCTAAAAGGATAACAGCCAGAATTCCGATAATTTCTTTCCTGGGCATTTCTCAATCCCTTAAAAAGGTTCCCTGAAACGAACCCGTGATAATCCTGAAAGAAGATAAATCATGCATATCCATTGTCAGGCTCGATTGATACAGTCCCAATGACCCGTTAAAGGAGATGCCGTAACAAAATTTTATTGGGCGGAATCTAAATGAGCAGGCAGACTGAACGGAGTGAATCGATACCGCGAGGTGTACATTGGGAAACAAGATTCAGTTGAAAAATTAGAGGCCCGGAATGTCGTTGCAGTATGGCCTGTCTGACAGCATGCGGACCAAGCATCCTCATAAGAGTGTTATGATGGGAACCGATGAGCAAATATACATTGTTTGAAGCATTCTGATCGGATTTCTGGCATCTACAGGCGCAATGATCAAAAGGATTAACGCAATCAATTTCGTGAACATGATCCGAGACGGATGAGTCCAGTAGCAGATGCGGGGTAGACTGATAATGAGTGTTAGAATTAGCCTGAGCATGATCCCAATCATTGTCGTGGCAAGGTTGATGCGCCAGACAAAATCCCGGCGCAAATCCCACGCCTATGGACAACTGATAGGCAACTATCAAGAGGATTATGCCGAATACCTTTTTCAAACGAATTCCTTCAGCGCCTGTCTTCCGTCAATTTATCTACCGACGTCAGGCCTTGTATGTTAAAGTGAAAAATAAGGTTTACGATCCGATTTGTCAACAACTCAACACGCGCAGGTTTCAATAATTATCTGGTTGGGCTAACAGGTATTTCAGATGTTATTTCCCGGAATTGTGGCGGACTTTATGTGATTGCCTGCGTGTGTCAGGTCCTGACGCCAAATATTGTATTAATGAAACATCATATTTAATATCTTGAGAAAAACGTGATTTCAATTAAAATAAGGCGTTGGCAATATAGGGCCATGCGTTTTACCGGGAATTCAACTGACGAGCCAAAATAAATGATGAAGCGTTTTAAAAGCAGATTAACAGTGGCTCTTGTGAGTCTCAGTCTTGCGGTGAGCGGATTGACATGGTTGACCTATAAATTCACGGACCTTCAGATGCGTGAGGATCTTCTTCAACAGGCAGGAATAGTAGCGCAATCGATTCAACTTGAGCGCGTGAGGTTATTGGCCGGCGCTTCAAGCGATGAAACCAACCCCAATTACCTGAAACTCAAGCATCAGCTTTCCCATTTGCGACACGCGAATCCCAAATGTCGCTTTTTGTATATTTTAGGCAGGACCAACGACGGGATGATTTTTTTTCATGTAGACTCCGAGCCTGCCGGATCCAAAGACGAGTCTCCTCCGGGCCAGACGTATGATGAGGCGCCGATCTCTTTTCATGATGTGTTCAAAGAAGTGCGGGAAGATGCCGTGGGACCTGTCAGCGACAGATGGGGTTCATGGGTGACAGCCCTGGTTCCACTTATACATTCTGACAACGGACAGTTCATGGGTGTGCTGGCGATGGATATAGACGCTACTACATGGAAATGGGACATCTTTTCGAGGATTCTTTTCCATATCGGTTTACTGCTGATACTGGTTCTGGTTATAGGCAGCATGTGGCTGGCGGTACACAGGTTTGAGTCAGGCCCAACAAAGAACTGATCGTGTCGAGGTTTTACGGACGGTGGCTTTTTTACTATCGCAGTATTTTTAAACACAGGGACGTCATGAAGCAAAGTAATACATTTCGGATGCTTTGGCTTCCGACCCTTTTGGTAGCGGCCTTGACGCTACTGGTGTTCGTGTTGCTGATTTACTATCAGAACTCCCAGGTATCAAAAGCAGCCAGACTACCGGAAAAAATGGTGGAGCTTACCCATAATGTGGAAGCGGTGATAGCCTACATGCTTCAGGGGGTTGTTACTAAGGACGGGAAAGACTTTGAAGCCGCCATTAATGTGTCCAGAAAGATTGAAACCGACATTGGAAAATTTGTGTCTTACCCGCATGTAAGCGGTCAACATCTCGGCAGTATCTACGGCGAACTATATCAAAACCTCATGAAGTCCATCGAATTGCTCAAGGACAGTAACCACTATGACGCAGATGAAGCGCTTGAGTTTGTTCGTGATCTTCAATCCATTCTGGACACAAGCCTCCTGATGATGACGAACCAGATGGAGGCCCGACAGAGAAACCTCTTACAGACACTCAATGTCCTTATGTGCTTTGCAGCCGTACTGCTAATAGCGGTTACCCTTACAAACGGTCTGCTGGTCATCCCAAAGGCTGTCATAGAGCCGATGGACAGAATGAATCAGGATTTACGCGATAGCGAAAGTCATCTGTCCGCAACACTTCATTCAATAGGTGATGGTGTCATCAGCGCGGATTCGTCTGGCAAGGTCACAAATCTTAATGCTGTTGCCGAGCTATTGACAGGATGGAAGCTGAACCAGGCCTTCGCAAGACCTGTGGACGAGATTTTTCATATTGTTGATTCGAATACCCGTAAGGACATTGATTCACCGGTCTTGAAAACGCTTGCCCAAGGTGGGTCAACAAGCATTCCGGGGCATGCCGCCCTCATTGCCAGAGACGGGACTGAGCGCCAGATAGATGACAGTTGCGCCCCGATACGTGACGCAAATGGTCATGTAATGGGCGCGGTGCTAGTTTTCAGGGATGTTACTGAAGAATACCACCGTAGGGAAGAACTTCGGGAAAGCGATGAAAGATTCGCGCAGATTGCCGAAGTCAGCGGCGAGATGATCTGGGAAGTCGATGCCGGAGGTTTTTATACCTACGTGAGTCAGGCTTCGCACAAGCTGCTGGGCTACACGCCGGAAGAAATGATCGGGAAAATGAGATTCTACGATCTGAGTCCTGAAGAAGATCGTGAATCCTACAAGAAATCCGTTTTAGAAATATTTGAATCCAGGACAATTTTCAAAAATGTTGAAAAAACGGCTCAAGGAAAAACCGGCGAGCAGGTCATAATGATCACGAACGGGGTCCCGGTTCTGAACGCGGATGGATCACTACGGGGTTATCGCGGATCGGACCTCGATATAACAGCACGTAAGCGGGTGGAACAGGAGCTTATCCAGTCGAACAGATTCCTTGAACAGGCAAACGCTAGAGCTAACAAACTGGCGGAGGAGGCGGAAAAGGCCAACGTCGCAAAAGGCGAATTCCTAGCCAACATGAGCCATGAAATTAGAACTCCGATGAACGGCATCATAGGAATGACCGAAGTGGCATTGAACACCTCACTTAGTGGTGAGCAGCGGGAATATCTCGAGGCCGTTCTTGGCTCGGCTGAAACCATGATGATCATAATTAACGATATTCTTGATTTTTCAAAGATTGAGGCGGGCAAGATTGAACTGGCGCAAACAGAATTCAACCTGTATGAATTAATTGAGGATACAATTAGCACGCTTTCGGTAAGCCCCCAGAAAAACAAAAATGTCGAAATATCATGCCTGATAAATTCTGATGTCGTAGAAACGGTCATCGGGGATCCTGTAAGGTTCCGTCAGGTAATTACCAATCTCGTGGGAAACGCAATCAAGTTCACTGAGCACGGCTTTGTCAACCTGACGGTGGAACAGGAATCGGCTACCGATAACGATGTAAATTTATTGTGCTGTGTGAGTGACACCGGTATAGGTATTTCAAAAGACAAGCTTGGGAGGATTTTCAAGCCGTTTGAACAGGCCGACGCATCAACTACCAGAAGATACGGCGGCACCGGTCTTGGTCTGACCATAGTTTCCAGACTCGTTCAACTGATGAACGGGCGGATATGGGTTGACAGCGAACCCGGTAAAGGTAGCAGTTTCCATTTTACCGTTCGGCTCGGTTTTTCCAGGGATTTGTCCCTGAAGAGAAAACCTGTTGATGCGACAGGGCTGAAGGATACCAAAGCGCTCATAGTGGATGACAATCCGGTCAACCGCCTCATCCTCATGCAAACCTTTTCCCAATGGAACATGAGACCAACCCAGGCTGATGGCGCTGAAGAAGCTTTCGAAATAATGAGAAGCGCCAAGGACCGCAAAGAGTTGTTTGAACTACTCATGCTCGACGTCCAGATGCCGGGAATGGATGGCTTCCAACTCGCTGAATATCTGAAAAGGAACCCGGGAATCTATGACGGTCCGATCATAATCATGACATCTTCACATGACCCGGACGA